>JBILLP010000312.1:0-4766 GCA_044376025.1 Bradymonadia bacterium | reverse complement strand
GTTGTGTCCGCCGGACACGACTCCGCCGGACACGACCCCGGTGGACACAACGCCGTCGGACACGACTCCGGTGGACACGACCCCGGTGGACACAACGCCGTCGGACACGACTCCGGTGGACACGACCCCGCCGGACACGACCCCGACCGACACGGGACCCGCTGACACGATCACCGTGCGGGTCGCCACCTTCAACGTGCGCCTCTTCTTCGACGATGTCTGCGACTCAAGCTCCTGCGGCCCGGGCGACTTCGAGCAGGCGCCCTCGACCGATGCCTTCCTGGCGCGCGCCGACGAGCTCGCGGTTTCGATCGAGCGTATCGACGCCGACGTCGTGCTGCTGCAGGAGGTCGAGAAGCAGCCCTGCCTCGAGGCGATCCAGGCGGCGCTCTCCGTGCCGTACGACATCGCCCGCATCGGCGAGATCGGCGGCAGCGCGACGATCGACACGGCGGTGCTCGCACGCGGAGAGCTCCTTGGCGTCCGCGGCTACCGCAGCACGCCGATCCTTGAGCGTGACGGCACGACCACCTCGTTCACCCGGGAGCTGCTCGAGCTCCGCACGCGCATCGACGGCGCAGAGGTCGTCGTCTACTCGGCCCACTTCAAGGCCAAGGTCAACGACGACCCCGAGCGTCGCTGGGCAGAGGCCAACGCATCGCGGCAGATCGTCGAGGCTGCGAGCCGACTCTACCCGGATGCGCTCATCGTGCTCGGCGGCGACCTCAACGACACGCCCGGTTCCGACCCGATCCTGGCGCTCGAGTCGACCGGCTCGGTCTCACGGGTGGCGAGCGAGCTGACCGGCTCGGCGGCCTACACGTCGTCGTACCGGGGTGCCGGCATCATCATCGACCACCTCTACCTCTCGACGCTGGCGGGCGGCGCCTACCTGCCCGGCACGGCAGAGGTGCTCCGCGACGCCGGCTCCGGGCTCGGTGGCGGACTCGGAGGGTCTGACCACGCCGCGGTGCGGGCCACCTTTGCGGTGCTGCCGTAGTCGGTGCTTCAGCGGCAGAAGCCGAGCTGGGCGTTGAGCACGACGTTGCCCGATGAGCCCGCGCTGTAGCCCTGCACGATCACGTAGTAGAAGGTATCGGCCGTGGTCATGATCTCGAGCTGTGACGCGGTGCCCGCGAAGGCCCCATCGTCGTCGCAGGCGAGGTCAGCTCCGGCGCAGTCGGTGCGGTACGACATCACGGTGTCAAAGGTCGAGCCGATCGTGTCGAAGCAGAAGACGTCTCCCGTCCCGACGAAGGCGTAGACGGCGTCAGGGCTTCGCTCACCGCCGCACAACGGCTTGACGATGTCGTCGTTGTCAGAGGTGTTGGTGATGTAGGCGTCGTCGCGGGTCATCACGACCGGGCTTGCGCAGGTCTCGGGCACGTTGCACGAGGTATCGACGTAGCAGGTGGGTTCGAGGCAGTCTGACCGACCGTTGCCGTCGTTGTCGACGCCGTCGCCGCAGAGCTCCGCGGTGCCGCGCGGGCAGGCGCCCGCAGAGACCTTCATCGTGAAGTCGCCGGCGGCGCCGTCGTAGCCATCGACGAAGAGCGAGTAGGCGGTGCCGGCGGTCGCGGTGAACTGGAGCCACGGCGCCGTCACGGTCGCCGACACGTCGTCGATGCAGGCGACCTGTGAGGCAGGATCGCTACAGGTGGTGCGCACGTAGGCGACGGCATCGAAGGTCGTGCCGCTCGTGTCGAAGCAGAAGGTGCCGTCGCGCGGGGCGACGAAGGTGGCGACGGCCTCGGGCGAGCTCCCCCCGCACGAGCCACTCGTCGCGCCGGTGCCCGAGGTGGTGCCGTTGAAGACGGTGTCGATCGGCAGCGGGTAGGGCGCCGCGCAGGTGCCGTTGTAGAGGCAGGCGAAGGCCGTGGAGCAGTCGAGGTCGCTGCAGTCGGCGATGCCGTCGAAATCGTCGTCGACGCCGTTTTCGCAGTCCTCGACGAAGCCGCAGGTCGGGTCGCCATCGCACTGCGGGTCGTCGCAGTCGATCAGCCCGTTTGCGTTGTTGTCGATATCGTCGAAGCAGGTCTCGTCGGCGCAGACGACCGCGACAAAGCAGTCCGGATCCACACAGTCGACGGAGCCGTCACGGTCGTTGTCGAGGGCGTCGTTGCAGACCTCTGCCGGAGGCAGGCAGGCGGGGTTGCTGGCGCAGTCGCGGTCGGCGCAGTCGACGGAGCCGTCACGGTCGTTGTCGAGGCTGTCGTTGCAGACCTCTGCCGGAGGCAGGCAGGCGGGGTTGCTGGCGCAGTCGGTGTCGCCGCAGTTGAACGAGCCGTCACCGTCGTCATCGGCCGGCGAGGTGCAGTTCTCTGCGTCAGCCAGTGTGGCACACTGCCCGCGGCGGATCCGCAGTGTGTAGAGGCCCGCGATGCCGACACGGTAGGCCTCGACGAAGAGAAAGTAGCGCACCCCGGCCTCGAAGAAATACTCAAAGCGCGACTGGGTGGCGACGCCGTCGTCGTCGCAGGCGAGGTCGGGGCCGGCGCCACAGGTCTCGCGCAGGTAGAGCAGCGTGTCCCACGACGTGCCGACGGTATCGATGCAGTAGGTGGCAGCGACGTCGAAGGTCAGGTCCCACACCTCGTCCTCGTTGCCGGTCGATGCGGTGCGGCAGCCGGGGTTTGCGGTGTTGTCGGCGCCAGAGGCGTCGCCGCCGTAGATGCCGGGCCCATCGACCAAGAAGGGATTGCCGCAGGAGCCGTCGGCAGAGGACACACAGTTGAGGCTTGCCGTGCAGTCGGTGTCGGCACAGTCGGTGCTGCGGTCGCGGTCGTTGTCGACGCCATCGGCGCAGTTTGCCTCGGTGCGCGGGATGCACGAGGGCGCATCCACACAGTCGGCGTCGGCGCAGTCGACCGCCCGGTCGCCATCCTCGTCGAGCCCGTTGTCGCAGACGGTCTCGCGCGTGGGGCGGCAGGCGACGTTGGTGGCGCAGTCGGCGTCGGCACAGTCGGCGTTGCCGTCGAGGTCGTTGTCCACCGTATCGGTGCAGCTTGTCTCGGTCGTCGGCACGCAGCCGACCGCTCGGCTGCAGTCAGAATCGGCGCAGTCGACGGCGCCGTCAGCGTCGTCGTCGGTGGCGTTGTCGCAGACCTCGCGCGGGCCGGCCAGGCAGGTCGGGTCGGCGCCGCAGTCGGGGTCATCGCAGTCGATGGCGCCGTCGCCGTCCTCGTCGCCGCCGCCGGTGCAGATCTCGTCGGGTGTGTCGCAGGCTTCGGGGATGCCATCGGCATCGGTGTCGATGCGGTCGTCTCCGGCGGCGCAGGTGTCGCGGTCGTCGCAGATCGTGTCGGCGTCGGCGTCGTCGCACGGGACCACCCCGCACGCGTCGCTCACCGGCCGGCACTGCCGCCCCGAGAAGCCGTCGACCGACGTCACCAGCTCACACGAGAAGCCGGTCGGGCAGCCCGTGCCGCAGCCGACCCCGCAGTAGTCGCCGTTGCCGAGCGGCAGGCAGAGCCCGCCCCGCACGGGGCAGTCCCCGTCGCTGCCGCATCGTGAGCAGAGGCCCGTCGCCGGGAGCTGGCAGTTGATGTCACAACCGTCCGACGGCAGCCGGTTGCCGTCGTCGCACGCCTCACCGGCCTCGACCGTGCCGTTGCCGCAGACCGAAGCCGGTCCGGTGTCAGCCTCGGTGTCGGTGCCGGTGTCTTCGGATCCGGTGTCCGCGCCGGTATCATCTGCGATGCCGGTGTCGTCGGTGCCGGTGTCGCCGTTGTCCGTATCGTCGGTGCCGGTGTCGCCGTTGTCCGTATCGTCGGTGCCGGTGTCGCTGGTGGCCGTATCGTCGGTGCCGGTGTCCGCGCCTGTGTCGTCGTTGATGCCGGTATCTGCGCCGGTGTCATCTGCGATGCCGGTGTCGCTGTTGTCTGTATCGTCGGTGCCGGTGTCGTCGGCGCCGGTGTCATCTGCGATGCCGGTGTCGTCGGTGCCGTCACCGTTCGAGGCGTCACCCGAGCCGCCGCCGCTGTCACCCGAGCCGTCGAGTCCCTCGATCGGGGTCACCGACGCGCAGGCACTGGCGAGCATCAACCACAGTCCCAAGGCCACTCTGCCCGAACGATGCCACATCGAGGCTCCCTACCCGACCCTGCAGCAGCCGGATGCGGAGATGCTAGCGCGTTCGCATGGCGAATTGAACGAAGCGTTGCATCCGCGACGCCGGCATGACGGCTCAGTCGCGGCTGTAGCGGTCGTTGCGCCACGGGTGCGCGGTGTTGCTGTAGCCCCGCAGCTCCCAGAATCCACGCTCGTCGGCCGTCAGCAGTTCGAGGCGCGAGACCCACTTGGCGCCCTTCCAGGCGTACAGCTGCGGCGTGATCATGCGCACCGGACCGCCGTGGGCATCGGGCAGCGGCGCACCATCGACCGTGTGGGCCAGCAGCACGTCGTCCTTGAGCGCCTCGGTGAGCGGTACGTTGGTGGTGTAGCCGTCGGCGCCGTGGATCATCAGGTGCGTTGCGGCATCAAGCGGCTCCGCGAGCGCCAGCACGGTCGAGACCCGCACCCCCACCCAGGGGACATTGAGCCGCGACCAGCCGGTCACGCAGTGAAAATCCGAGGTGTCCTCGACCTGCTCGAGCGCCAGCAGGCCGGCGAAGTCGAGCGAGGTGGGCTGCTTCACGGCTCCGTACACCTGCAGCGTCCAGCTCTGCTGCGTGACGACCGGGCGTATGCCGAGGTCGAGCACGGGCCACTTGTCGGTGACGACCTGGCCGACCGGCACGGTCGGCATGCCGTGTCGATTGGGCGGC
>JBILLP010000311.1:0-4775 GCA_044376025.1 Bradymonadia bacterium | reverse complement strand
TCGCAAACACCCACCCGTCGCTGCTGCCGCGCCACGGCGGGCAGGGCATGTACGGTGACCGGGTCCACGCCGCCGTACTCGCTGCCGGTGAGCCCGTGTCGGGGGTCACCCTGCACGAGGTCGACGACGACTACGACAGCGGCCGCATCATCGCCCAGCGCCCGCTGCCGGTGCTGGCCGACGACGACGTGACCTCGCTCGGCGCACGCAGCCGAGCGCTCGAACACGCGATGCTCGTCGAGGAGCTGCCGGGCTGGCTGAGACGCGAGTGAGGGGTGAGGCGGCGCTTGCAGCCAGACGCTTCGGCTGACGTCGCTACCCGAGTGTCTTCCGCCACGCGTCGAGTGCGGCGGGCTCGGCAGACCTCATCCAATCGTCAAACCGAGACAAAATCGAAGCTTCGGGTTCGCCCGGCGAGAACACAAAGGGTTCCGCGCAGGCCGCTGTGATGCGCACTGCGTCAAACTTCTCCCTTTCTTCGTTCCATTCGCGCTCGCTCGTCAGCATCGAGACCGCAAAGAGATCCCCGGCCCTCGGCCCGTAGCCGTGAAGCGACAGCACGACGTCAAAAGTCTCTCCCGACGTCTCGATCTTCATCTCGACCACGGCACTCCAGGCACGCGCGTTGGCAAAATACCGGAGTTGTTTCGCCGCCTCAACGATTTGGTAGAAGGAGTAACGACCGGCGCGGTCGTCGGTGCGGGGTATCTCTCTGACTTTGACGACAGGCCTCACGCCGCGTTTCTCGAACGCATGGTCGATGCGCGCCTTCAGCCCGTGCATGCGCTTTGCAGCCTCGACAAAGACGGCATCAACCCTGCGCTCCACCTCTGCTGCGGCTTCTCGGAGCGCCGCTGCCTCGGGCTCGAGTCTGATCGCGGCGTCGGCGAGGATGTCGTCGAGAACCGTAGGTCGTTGGGACTGCTGCTCGGCGCTAATGAGCCGCAGCAATCCATCGCGCTGAATCCGGGCAAAGAGCTGCACGAGCGGAAGCAGATTCCCCGAATCGGCCTCTTCGAGCGCGTCGATGTACCCCCGCCGCTGGTCGTTGCGCACCACCAACGGTAACAGACCGGCTCGAATCAGCACGATGCTCGCCAGCGTGCGTGACACACGCCCGTTGCCGTCCTGAAATGGATGAATTTGCGCAAATCGATGATGCAGCCACGCGGCTTCGAGCACTGGATGCACGCGGCGACTGTCGTGTTCGCCGTGCCACTCGAGCAGCTGCCGAATCTCGTCGTCGACCAGAAATGGTGGGGCATACGTGTGCGCCGTCCCATCGGGGCGGCGTGGGTTGTTGGGCGCTCGCTTCCAAGCGCCCTTCAGCAATGGCACCTCAACGAGCCTGCCGGTGCCATCGAGAGCCTCGGTGGTGTCCTGGTGACGCGTAAACTGCTGGTGCAGTCCCCGAATGAAGTGGGCAGAGATGACCTCGCCATTCTTGACAAACGTGAACAGGTCCTCAACGACCGCTCGTTGATCCTCAATCAGCAGCGCCGCGCGGGTCGACTCGCGGTGGGTGATCCCCGCGCGATGGGCGATGAGCGATGCATCAACGCCCTGGTCGAGCAGCACCTCGGTCACGCCGCGATCCCAGGCGTACAGCCTCTCGATCAACCCGGTCTCGATCGCCCACTCCTGCTGAAGGCGCCGCAAGAAGGGCTCGACCAGCCCCTGCCGTTCGAGCGACTCCCGCCGATCGTCCCACAACCGCAACAGCGCGTCGAGTTCCGTACTGTCCCACCCCTGCAGGTCGTTATCCGTCAGGTCCGTGATTCGAATGTAGTCCAAATCAACCTCCACGTATCGCCCCGTCCACGGCTACGCCGGCGGGCAAGTTCAGTCCCATGGCTATCTGTGCCTTCCGCGGTGCACAAGGCGCCGATGGAGTCGAGCGCCGAGGATCCCACGTTGGCGCCGTCGTGGACCTCGGACACCCATCGCCGGGCGGAGAATCCCTACTTCACGGCGCGCGACGCTCGCGGAGCGCGTCGGCCAGGTCGATGCCGTTCTCGCCCGGCACGTGAGGTTCGGGAATCTGCTCGACCTCGCCGCCACCTTACCACGCGGTGGCGAAACCCAGCGTTCGTTCGAATTCCTGGAAATCCGGACTCAGTCGAACGCCGCGCGACGGGGTGGCCGACGGGCGTGCCCGCCCCCCTACCGCGCCAACACCAGCCAGGCGACCGCGGCGAGCGCGGCGACGACCAGCACCCAGACCCACCAGGGCGAGGCGCTGCCCGCCGGCTTGGCGACCGGGCGAGGCGACCCCGCGCGGCGCTCGGCTGCCGGGCGGGCGTCGGGCGGGTGCTCGACGCGGTTGACGATGTGGCTGGAGCCGCTCGACTTGACGGCCGGGGCGCGACTGCCGGGCGGCTGCGTGCGGCCCTCGCGCCGGGCGCGGGCCTCTGCCTCCGCGGTCATCAGGTCGAGGGCCGACATGGCGGTGGTCGCCGGCGGAAAGGACTTCTTCGAGGCCTCAGGCGCCTTGGGGGGTTGCGGTTCGCTCAAGGGGTCCTCGGTGTGTTGGAGTGGGTGTCGGGTGCGACCGGAGGCCCCACCCTCTCCGGGTGCACCCTCGTCTCGGTCTCGCGCTCGAGGCTGTCGAGCCCCAGCTCGAGCAGGGGGCCCCAGGCGCCATCGGCGCCCAGGATGAAGTAGCGTGCCGGCAGGTTCCAGCCCACGCTGCCGTGCACGGTCCAGGTGACCTTGGTGACCGGCCCGAACTGCTCGAGGTTCCAGGCGCCCCCGACGCCCTCGCGGCCACCCATCTCGAGGCGATACGAGAGCGCGGTGTGGGGTTCGAGCTTCTCGAGCGTGTAGCTGCCGCTCCCGACGCGCTCCGCGGCCCACCGGTACGAGGCGCCGGCACCGCGGACCACCGGCCCGACCGTGTAGGTGAGCGTCGGGTCCTGCGCCTTCCACGGCGCCCAGACGAGGTTGTCGTGCATGTCGGTCAGCAGCGTCCAGACGGCCTCGGGCGGGGCCTCGATCTCACGGCTGCGCTGCACCACGAAGTGCGGGGGGAGCACCAGGCCGATCAGCGTGAAGGCCCCCACCATCGAGCCGACGCCGACCGCAGCGAAGTGGTACCAGCGGGGTTCGCGGATCCGACGCATCAGCGACCCCCGGGGTCGACGGCGTCGAGCCACGCACCGAAGGCCTCGACGGCGGCGTCGAGCTGCTCCTCGGTGATGACGAAGGGCGGCGTCCACGACACCACCTCTGCGCGGGCGCCGGCCGGGCTGACCAGGAAGCCCCGCTCCATCATGCCCTGCATCGCCGCAACGCCGCCACCGGCCCACGGGTCGCCGTACTCGTCAGACAGCTCGACGCCGACGAGCAGCCCCTCGCCGCGAATCCCCGCCACGCGCCGGTGCCCCCCGACCCGCTGCTCGAGCGCCGTCACGAGCCGCTCCCCAAGCTCCGCGGCCCGGCCCACGAGCCCCTCGGTCTCGAGCGCGTCGATCGCGGCGAGCGCCATCGCGCAGCCGAGCGGGTTGCCGAGAAAGGTCGAGGTGTGGATCGCCTCGCCGCGCGTCGCGCCCCAGGCATCCATGACCGCCGGGGTGCCGATGCAGGCGCTGACCGGAAAGCCGCCGCCCATCGCCTTGCCGACGCAGAGGATGTCGGGGATGACCCCCTCGCGCTCGCAGGCGAACCAGAGCCCGGTGCGCCCGAAGCCGGTGTAGATCTCGTCGACGATCAGCAGCACGCCGAGCTCCGAGGTCAGGTCGCGCAGCCGGCGGAGCCATCCGGCTGGTGGGCACACGATGCCGCCGCGCGTCTGGATCGGCTCGACGATCACGGCCGCCACGCCGTCGGCCCCGGCCGTCACCGACGAGAGCAGCCGCTCGGTGTAGCCGAGGCAGCGGAGCTGGCAGCCGGGATGGGTGTCGAGCAGCGCGCAGTCGCCGCAGTTGCCGTAGGGGAGCCGGAGGTCGCTGCCGGCGACCCGGGCCGCGAAGGGCGCGCGAAAGCCGTCGCGGTAGCCCGACACCGACAGCGCGCCGTGGCTGAGCCCGTGGTAGCCGTCAGAGAAGCCGAGCACGCGCGGCCGCCCGGTGGCGATCACGGCGGTCTTGATCGCGGCCTCGACGGCATCGGCGCCGTTGCAGCCGAAGATGCTGTGCTGCAGCGGGCCCGGGGTGAGCGCTGCGAGCCGCTCCGCGAGCAGGATCTTCTCTCGGGTCGGGAAGAGGTCTCCCATGCCGTGGACGAGGGTCGCGAGCTGGCGCTGGGCGGCCTCGACGACGCGGGGGTGGGCATGGCCGACGGCGGCGACCCCGAAGCCTGCGGTGAGGTCGACGTATCGGTTGCCGTCGGCGTCGACGACGTTGGCGCCGCGCGCCTGCGCCCAGACGATCGGGTCGCGCGCACCGGCCGCCGCGCGCCCGCTGCGCCGCGCGGTGATCGCGGGGCACTCGACGGCGGCGAGCCGCTCCATCCAGCGCACGCAGACGGGGCCGGGAGGGGTGCAGACCAGGTGTGGGAGCTCGACGCCGAGCATGGGGCCCGTGGAGGGAGGAGCGCGACCGGCGCCCGGGACGGGGCTCCTACCGCAGCCGACCGCCTGCGGCCAGATCGACGAACGCCCCGCGGCCCACGGGGGGCGGCGGAGCGTTCGGTGGGCGCGGTGCCGAGGCTCAGGCCTGGGCGATCTCGATGCGGCGCGTCTGCACGCCCGACGGCTTCGGCAGCCTCACCTCGAGCACGCCATGCTCGAGCGTCGCCTTGATGCCAGATGCGTCGAGGCCTTCGGGAACACGGAC
>JBILLP010000310.1:0-4777 GCA_044376025.1 Bradymonadia bacterium | reverse complement strand
GATGCGCTGCTCGACGCGCCGCTGGCAACGGCAGACGAGCGCCACCGCATGATCCGGGCCTATGTCCGGTCAGCGCGCGATGCCCGGGATGCGTGGAGCGCAATGCCGCGGCTCGAGGCCTGGCTGGATCGCCATGGCCCCGAGGTCTCGGCAGGCATGCGTGCGGAGCTGCGCGACGAGCTGGTTGATCGGGTCCTCGAGGCAGTCGCGGTCACGGTGTCCGGCCTTATCGTGACGGTCCTCTGGTTGCGTGCGATGCTTGAGCGGGCTTGGCACTCACTTATGGCTGGTCGCAAGGGTTGGCTGCGGCCGGCGCCATACCTGTTCGTGGCGTGGGCCTTCGGGGGCGCTGGCCTGCTCGCGGAGGGCTGGGAGGAGGGCTACCTGCCCGTCTTCGTTGTGGCCGGTCTTGCTGTTGCCTCGATGCTGCTGCTCGGTGCGGCGACCGACGAGGCCATGCGGCGTGCCGGACGTCCGCGGTCCCGCGGATGGGTCGTGCTACAGGCGGCGGGCACGCTCGCCACGGTAATCCTTGTCTTCGCTGCCATGGGAGAAGAACGTGTCCTCGGCATGTAACATCGACCCCGAACGGGGTACCGGGCGCGACGACGTCGCGCGGATCGAGCAGGCGGTCGCGGCCGGCGGTGAGGTGCTCCGGGTGCAGGTCGGGTTCAACCCGAACTCGAGCTCGGTCGGCAGCGTTGTGCAGATCCTGCTCTGGAGCGCCACGGTCGGGACGATCGCCTGGCAGGTCGCAGGCGCGCTGCTCCGCAAGCCGGCCGACGAGGCCAATCCCCCTGCTCCCGGGAGCGAGCCATGAAGGTGCGCGTGGAGGACTTTGGCGCGATCGTCGCGATCGACCAGCCTGCGATGCTGCTCCACGTCGACAAGGCGTTCGCGCGCGCGCTGGGCGTCGCCGACGAGGCGCGCTGGTCGCAGCCGCTCGGGCACCTCTCCGCCCCGACGGAGGTGCATGTCCTTCTGACCGGTCGTTGTCACGCCGGATGCCCCCGATGCTACGTGGATGCAACACCGGATGGCGCGGAACGGCCGGTCACAGAGGTCAAGCGCTGGTTGACCCGGCTTGCGGAGCTCGGGGTCTTCCATGTCGCGCTGGGCGGCGGCGAGAGCCTGCTCCGGGATGACCTGTTCGAGATCGCCGAGCACGCGCGACGGGTCGGGCTGGTCCCGAACCTGACGACCAGCGGGATTGGCATGTCCGACGAGGTGGCGCGCCGCTGCCGGGTCTTCGGCCAGGTGAACGTCTCGCTCGACGGGCTCGGCGCGTCCTACGCATCGAGCCGCGGCTACGACGGCTCCGCCCGGGCGCTGAAGGCACTGGAGCAGCTCGTCGGGGCCGGCGTGCCCGCGGGGGTGAACTACGTGCTGAGCCGGTCGACGATCGACTCGGTCGAGGAGACGCTCGCGGCAGTAGGGGCGCGGCAGGGCAACGAGGTGGAGTTCCTTCGCCTCAAGCCGACCGGGCGTGCCGCTGCGACCTACCTCGCGGAGCGGCTCACCGAGGGCGAGGGCCGCTCGCTGCTGCCGCGTCTGCTGGCAGCGTCCGCGGCTGTGCCCGGTGTCAAGCTCAAGGTCGACTGCTCGCTCGTCCCCATGCTGTGTGCGACCGACCCTTCTCCCGCTGCGCTCCGGGCGCTCGGCGTCACCGGCTGCGAGGCCGGCAACGTGCTGGCGGCGGTCGCTCCCGACGGCTCCGCGACGGCCTGCAGCTTCATTCCCGAGGCGATTGGCAGCGTGGACACGCTTGTCGACGGCTGGCGCTCCTCCGCGGCGCTCGGTCGCTGGCGGAGCTGGACCCGCGGCGCCCCGGAGCCCTGCGCGTCGTGCGCCTACCGCGACACCTGCCGGGGTGGATGCAAGGCCGTGTCGCGATTCTTCTACGACGGCGACCCCTGGCATCCCGATCCCGAGTGCCCCCGCGTGCTGGCGCACCGGCGGGGTGAACCCTTCGAACCGACCCGGGTGGTAACTCCATGACGCAGCCATCGACCCGCAACCCCGGACACTCGGGACTCCGCCTCGCCACGGCGGTGCTCGCCGGGGCGCTCGTGGCGATCGCCTTCTACGCTGCCGACCGCTCGAGGGCAGCGATCCTGTCGCCGCCGTTCGACCCTGTCGCCGTGATCGCCTCTGCGCGCATCGAGTATTTCTGGCGCATGCAGCTCTCGGTCTTTGCCGGCAGCCTGGCGGCGGCGGTTGTCTACACGGCTGCCGCCGGTCGCGAGCAGCGGGTGCTCCGGCTGCTGGTGTCGGCGCTGCCGTGGATCGCGCTGGCAGCCTCCGCGGCGATGGTGGTCTACGCATGAACCTGCTGCTGGCGAACCTGCACGGCGTGGTGGCGGTACTCGCGGTCGCGCTCTGTTTTCACCCGTGGCTCGCGATGGGAGCCGCCCGGCTGCCGAGTGCGCGCACGCGCCTTTCGGCCTACCTGGCAGCCGGCGCGCAGCTGGCGGCCAACGGGTTTGGCTGGTGGATCTACCCCGCCTACCGAGAGGAGGTGAAGCGCGACCTCTACCTCTATTCGAGGCTGCTCGGCACGGCGTTCGAAGCCAAGGAGCACCTGGCCTTCGCGAGCCTGCTCCTGGCCGTGGCGGGCGCGCTGCTTGCCTGGGCAGCCACCGCAGCCCGTGAACCCGAGGCTGCGCGGGGTGCACGCCGATGCTTTGCGGCCGCGGCGTGGCTTGGCGTGCTGGTCGCGCTGCTCGGGATCGCGACGGCCTCTGCGCGTGGGTTCGCCTACCCGGGGTGACACATCAGCCGTCTGAATGAATGGAATCGAAACGCGGGGCTTTCGTGAATCCATCGCACGATGCATGACAGAGGGGAATCCACCCCGGCGGCCCCATGCGCACCCATCCCGACCCGAGCCTGAAACCCCGAACAGGGCCGACACGTCGCGAGCTTGTCGGGCTCCTCGCCTCTGTGGGCGTCGGTGCCACAGGTTGCCGAAGTGCCGCGCCGGTCGCCGTCTCGACGTCAGCAGCAGGGAGTGCGGACACGATGAGCGAAACCCCGTCAGCCAAGGTCATGGCCCCGTCATCGCGATCGCCGTCGCGGATGCCCGTCGTGTTCGTCGGGCATGGCAACCCGATGAACGCGATCGACGACAACCCGTGGTCGCGCGCCTTTGCGTCGCTTGGGAATGCGCTTCCGCAGGCTCGGGCCATTGTGGCGATCTCGGCGCACTGGCTCACCCGCGGAACCTTTGTCACCGCAAATGAGAGTCCGCGGACCATCCATGACTTTGGTGGGTTCCCGAAGGCGCTCTTCGAGGTCGAGTACCCTGCCAAGGGCGATGTCGTGCTCGCGCGGAGGATCGCAGAGATGCTCGACCGGGGGCCCGAGGCGCTCTCGGTCGACTGGGGGCTCGACCACGGTACCTGGAGCGTGCTGCGGCGCACCCACCCCGATCCCCGGATCCCGGTGCTTCAGGTGAGTATCGACAGCACCGCGCCGTGGGAGCGGCACCTGGCGTTGGCCAAGGCATTGGCGCCGCTGCGGGAGCAGGGCGTCCTGATCGTCGCGAGCGGCAACATCACGCACAACCTGGGTCGGGTCACCTGGGGTGCGCCGGCGTCGGCGCAGGCTTCAACCCCCTGGGCGCAGGGCTTCGACGCCGATATTGCCGCAGCGCTGGAGCAACGCGACCACGGCTTCTTGACGCGGGCGACCCAGAGCGAGCAGGGCCGCGCCTCTCACCCTACGCTCGACCACTATCTGCCGCTGCTCTACGCCGCCGGCGCGACCGATGCAGGCGACGCGGTACGCTTCCCGATCACAGGGTTTGATTTCGGGACAATCTCGATGCGGGCCGTTCGCTGGGGCTGAGGTTCAGCGGCGGTCACGCCGTCGGGGTCCCGGGTCGTGGCCGCGGTGCGGAGCGGACTCGGTGGGGGGCTTCATGCCGCACTCGGCGAAGAGCTGGTTTGCGGCGGTGTCGCCCTCACGCGAGCGGATCAGCGCGGCGACGGCATGGACGAGTCCGCGGGCCCGCCTGACATGCTCCTCGGAGCGCCCACCTTGCAGCGTGAGCTCCGCAACGGCGTGGCGACAGACCTCTGCGACGCGGGCGGAGGCCTCGGCGCTGAGCGGCCGCTCCTGGACGCAGGTGACGAACCAGTGCCCCCACGCGTGCGGCGGTCGGCCGATGTCGCCGGAGAGGCGGGGTGGGCGGTTCCAGAGTGCCTCGATCTCAGGCGTGGTGCGTCCATGCAGTCCAGGCCTGCGGAACCCGGCGCAGCCGACGGCAAAGGCGACAAGGCAGAGTGCGAGAGCGAGTTCGCCGTTCCAGGCGTCGAGCCCCATGCCGTGTACAATCTCTGCGGCAGTCTCGACCTGGCCCCCGAGCAGCAGGGCGAGCAGCAGGCAGGCCTCGGGGGCGTCGCCGCGTTCGATGACGCCCGCAACGGCGAACTCGGTCTCGACCGGGATGCTGCCGAGTTCTCCGCAGGCAGCGGCCGACTCGAGCAGCAGCAGCAGCCGCTCCTCTGTGGGCGCCGACCGCCACGCGGCTCGAGACGCCTCAAAGGCGCCACGGGCATCGCCGATCGCGAGGGTTCGGGCAATCCGGAGCTCGGTCGAGCCCACGGCCTCCCCTCGACGCACGATCGCGGGGCCGGCGGGCGCGCCTCCCTTGCGTGACACCTGCGGCTGTGGGCTGCCCCTGCGGATCAGGACTGCCGCCTCGTGACGCGCGGGGTCGGGCCGCGATTCGGGCTCGGGCGTCGCCGTCCGTGACGGTCTGCGCTGCAGGCTG
>JBILLP010000309.1:0-4784 GCA_044376025.1 Bradymonadia bacterium | reverse complement strand
TCGGCTCGGGGGCAATGGGGGTCGTCGGGCAAAAACGAAAAGGCGCCGCGTGCCTGCCGGCAGCGGCGCCGCTTCAGCCAAGGCGGCTCAGCCCTTGGCGAGCGCGAGGATGTTCTGGAGCTTGAGGGCAAGGCCCATGTCACCCTTGACCTTGATCTTGCCCATCATGAACGCCTGCATGGGGTTGACGGTGCCCGAGGTGATGCCCGTCCAGTCGGCAGACGACATCGCGATCGTCACGTTGGCGGCGTCTGAGGGGCCGTTCGTCACGAAGTCAGAGGTCGTGCCCTGCTTGAGGTTGACCGTCCAGGTGCCGCCGTCATCGCCGGTGATGTCGAACTGGAAGACCGAGTTGACCGCCGTCGCCTGGTCGGCGTGCTTGGCGATGTTGGTGCTCATGCTGGCGAAGATTTCGGCGGGGGTCGGCATGTCGTCTCCGGATGTGCGTGGAGTGCCCTGAAGTGAGCATTTGCTCCATGAAACGGGGCCGCCGATTATCGGCGGTGCCCCGGCAAGTCAACGGGGCAGTGGAGGAGGCAGGTGCACCGGGAGCTGTCCAGGGACCCGCTCGCCCTGCCCGCCCCGCTCAGGCTCCGGAGCCGGGGGTTCTGACGGGGGCGGCCCGGGCGCGACGTCGGCGGTGCCTGCATCGCGGTCGCCGAGGATGGCGCGAATCTGCCCGTCGGACCAGCCCTCCTCGGCGGCGCGCTGGGGCGCCTCGTCGGCCGCGCCGGTGCCCGGCGGCGGCTGCACGGGGAAGTCAGACCTCGCCGCGGAGAGCTGGTAGGGCGCCTCGCAGGCGTCGCCGGCGACGAGCGTCACCTTGACCCAGTAGCGCCCGCCCGGAAGGTCGAGCGCCAGCGACTCGGACTCGGAGGCGCCGCGCTCATTGGCCTTGCCCACCACCGCGCCGTCGCCGTCGACGACCTCGACCTGGTAATCAGCGGGGCCGTTGGGCTCGACCCGGATCGTCGTGCTGACGTAGGTCGCCTCTGCCGCAGGGTCGACCGGAACCTCGAGCCTGAAGACGTCGACGTCACCCGGTGGGGAGATGTGGGCGCTCAGCGAGGCAACGGAGAGGGTCGCGCCCCGGTAGAGGCGGACCTCCTTCTCGTCGGGAACCACCACCCGGGGCGCGCCCGGCGCCGGTGGCGCGAGCTTGGCGCCGGCCCCCGCCACAAGCGCCGCGGCCGGGGTGTCGTTCGGCTCGAACTCGTACTGGGCGCCGTCGAAGGGCGTGAAGTGCATCAGGTACGGCTCCCGGACATCACCGACCGTGCGCCCGCGCACCGAGAAGATGAACGGTGTGGTCGGCTCGAGCCGCAGCGCGCAGAGCCGCTCCGGCTTGCCGAGCGTCTGCTCGTCGACGACGCGTTCGAGCGCACCGGGCAGCGAGGGAGGCACCTGGACGACGAGGTCGCTCTGGGCAGGCGACTCCACGGTGAGCTGCATCACGGTCGGCTCCGTGACGCGCAGGCTGTACCAGTCCACGTCGCTGGCAGCATGGAGGAACCCGTTCACGAGGTCGATGCGCGGGATCTCGAAGGCGGTGGCCGATGCGTCGTCCGGCTCCCTCTCGAGCAGGCCGTTGAGCATCGGGAGCCTTGTAACAGCGACCTCGTAGGGTGTGCGCTCGTTGGCCCCGCTCGCGCTCACCACCCGCAGCCGGAGCCGGGTTGCGCCGCGCGGCATCGCGAAGTTCGGGATGCTGAAGGTCTCGCCGGGACCGCCCTGCGTCCGCGCGAACGGAGCGCCGGCCTGGTCCTCGAGCACGAGTCCGAGCGACACACCCTCGACGCCCCTGACCTCAATCCCGAAGCCATCGGGCAGCGTTGCGAGCGTCGCCTCTGCGATATCCCAGGCGTCTTCGTCGTTTGTCGTCCCGATGCAGCCCCGGGCGACACCCGGGAGCAGCTCGAGCCGGCCGGGGAGCTGCGGGCTCGTGTCGAGCTCACCCCACAGCCGGCATGGGTCGGCCGGAGTCACGGCAGGCGCGAGCCGAAGCTCGTACGCGCCAGGTGCGCCCGAGATCGAGAGGAGCGTCCCGGACGCGCGGGCGAAGGGGCCCAGCTCGAGCAGGGCGCCGGCGTCGACGCGTCTCGAGGAGACGCCACCGTCGCGCACCTCGGACCACTCGACCAGCACCGCCGACTGCGCCGTCAGCGTCACGACCGCGCTGCCCTCTGCGGCGGGGATCTCGAAGACATCGACGTCGTTCGAGGTGACCGCACCGGTGAAGGTGCGGTCCGCAAGGAGCCGGGTGGCCTGCTCGCGGGTGTTGTTGGGCTCGAGCTCGACCAGCGCGACGTCGGCCGAACCCTCGCCCGACCCCGCGGACTGCTGCGGCGGTTCGCCGGCACATCCCTTGCCGTCGCACGCGGCGGCACCGGTCACCAGCACCGCGAGAAGCCACTGCCCGGGCCGGCTCACGGCGGGGCTCAGGGCTGGCCGGCGTCGAAGCGACGCACGAGCTCGTCGGTGAAGTCGAGCCCATCGGTGGCGAACACCACCGCCGCCTTCTCGACCACGACGGTCAGCCCCTTCTCCTGGGCGAGCCGGTTCGCAAGCTGCACCAGCCGCCGCATGATGTCGGCCGTGGCGGCCTGCTCCGCCTCGGCGAGCTCCCGCTGCGAGCGCTCGAAACGCTCCTGCAGCTCCTGGAAGCGACGCTGGTACTCCTGCATGCGCTGCTGCTTGGCCTCGGGCGTGAGCATCGCCTCGCTGTTTTCGAGGTCGCGCGCGAAGCTCTCGAGCTCCGTCTTCGAACGGTCAATGTCCTGCTGCCGACGCCTGAAGTCGGCCTCGAGCCGCTCCTTGGCGCGCTTGCCCTCCGCGCAGCTGTTCAGCGCCCGCTGCATGTCGAGGACGCCCACCTTGACCGGACCGGCCGGCGCTGTGGCAGCCGTTGCAGCTGTCTGTGCCTCGACGGGTCGGGCGACCCCGACGGTCGCGAGCATGGCAAGGGCAAGAGCAAGGTGAAGTTGAGTCATGGGGTCTCCTTGGGCGGGCGCCACCCGGTGATGACGAGGGGCCGCCGGCTAGAACGAGTTTCCGATGCTGAACTCGAACACCGAGTCGGACTCGCCGCTTCGGGGATCGATGGGGTGGCCCCACTCAAACCGCAGGGGGCCGATGGGGCTCTGCCAGCGAATGCCGAATCCCCACGCCGTGCGCAACACGTTCGGGTCATCGGGGTCGGCGGCGAAGTCGAAGACGAGCGGGTAGGGTCGATCCTCACCCACGGAGTTGCCGGCGTCGGCGAACACGACGCCGCGCAGACCAACCGCGGAGAGGACCGGGAACTCCATCTCTGCATTGACCACCAGCGACCGGACGCCGCCGATCGGGCAGTTGGCGATCGTGGCCGCGGGCTCCGCGTTCGAGGTGGGACACGGGGCCGTCGCGCCGAGGCTCAGCCGCGGGAATCCGCGCACGTCGTTGGGGCCGCCACCGAAGAAGCGCTCCGAGACGCGCACCCGCTTCGAGGCGTCGGTGCTGCCGACATAGGCAATCTCCCCATTGAGCTTCACGACGGCCTGGGCGAACCAGCGGCACAACGAGCCGGAGAAGCCGCCGCCCTCGGAGTCGGTCGGGCAACCGAACGCAAAGGGCCTCGTGTACCAGCGCGACGTGCCCCGGAGCAGGAAGAACTCGTTGTCGCTCGCAAGTACCCCGTCGGCCACCTCACCAAACACCGACTGGTAGAAGCCGCGGGTCGGCAGATAGGCGTCGTCGCGCCTGTCCCAAGTGATGGAGCCGTTGACGCCCGAGGTCAGTCCGCTTCGGTAGTAGCTCGAGAGCGAGGCCGAGGACCGCGAGACCGAGGTCCGCTCTAGGCTGACGTCCTCGAGCCGGTAGCCGACGTTGAAGGAGAGGTCGCGGAACAACCTCGACCGATCGAAGGGACGCACTCCGACGTTCAGGCTGAACCCGCGGGAGTCACGGTTGAACTCCGGGTACTGGATGTTCCGCTGGAAGAGGTCGATGCCAAGCTGCCACTTCGAGTCGAAGACGCGGGGATCGACCAGCGAGAGCACGAAGAGCTTCCGGATGGAGCTCAGCGTCGTGTTCAGGGTCAGCGACTGGCCGCGGCCGAACAGGTTGTTCTCGCTGATCGTCGCCATGAAGAAGAGGCTCTCGCCCGACGAGAAGCCCGCGCCCGCCTGGAGTGTGCGGGTCGAGCGCTCGGCGACGACGACCTTGAGGTCGATCAGGCGGGGGTCGTCGGCAGAGGGCTGCTCATCGATGCGGACGTCCTCGAAGAAGCCGAGCCTCCTGATGAAGCGCACCGAGTCCTCGATGTCCGTCTGCGAGTATTGCTGCCCCTCCTCGATGACCAGCTCGCGCCTGACGACGCGATCGCGGGTCAGGTCGTTCCCTGCCATCTCGATACGGCCGATGAAGCAGATGTCGCCGCGCTGGACGTCGTAGGTGACCGCGACCTCGTTGTGCTCGGCGTCCATCCGGGTGAGCAGGTTCACGTTGGCGTTGGCGTAGCCGCGGTCCTTGTAGGCCCGGGTGATCAGCGCGAGGTCGTTGCGGACCGACGAGGCAGAGAAGTACTCCCCTGCCTGGATCCGGGTGCCGCGGAGCGTCCGGTCGGGGGTCTCGAGCAGGTCGCCCGACGCCGAGAGGGTCGAGACCCGGTAGCGGTTGCCCTCGGTGATCGGGATCGTGATGTAGACGCGCGTCCGGTCGCGGCTGAGCGACACGATGGGCTGGCCCACCGAGACGTCGAGGTAGCCCTGGTCGTAGTAGAGGACCCGGATGCGCTGCAGGTCGAT
>JBILLP010000307.1:0-4813 GCA_044376025.1 Bradymonadia bacterium | reverse complement strand
CAGGCGAATCCGTCGCGCGGTGCTCCGGGGCGAGCGCATTCATGTCCATGGCGACTACGACGTTGACGGCATCTCTGCGACGTCGGTCCTCGTCCTCGGGCTCCGCACGCTCGGTGCCGACGTCCACTACCACATTGTGCAGCGGGGCGACGGAGCCGTCGGTCTCGGGCTCACCAGCCTGATGCGTGACCATGTCCCGCACTCGCCCAATCTGCTGATCACCGCCGACTGCGGGACAAGCAACCTCGAGGCCATCGACGAGGCCGGCCGACGCGACATCGACGTCATCGTGGTCGACCACCACGTTCCCGGCGCAAACCTCCCGAAGTGCGTTGCGATCCTCAACCCGCAGATGCCTCGGAGCGGCTTCCCTTTTTCGCAGTTGGCTGCCGTCGGCGTCGCCTTCAACCTCATGGCCGCCCTCGACCACTTCCTGGACCGCGAGGATACCGGGCGCTGGCCGCGACTCCCCCTCGCGCTCATGGCCGACATCGTCGCCTTGGGAACCGTCGCCGATCTGGTGCCCCTCGTCGACGAGAACCGCGTCTTCGTCTCCGCCGGCCTCAAGCTCATCCGCGGTGCGCGGCGCCCCGGCATCTGCGCGCTGATGAACTGCGCCAACCTGCTCCACGACGACAGCGGACGCAGCGACTCGGTCGATGCCATCAACGCACGGACCATCGGCTACCGCATCGCGCCGCTCCTCAACGCCGCCGGGCGCATGGACGATGCTCGCAAGTGCGTTGAACTGCTCGTCGCCGACTCCTTCAGGTCGGCAGACATCATCGCTCGGGAGCTCGTCCAGTGGAACCAGAAGCGGCAGCAGGCAGAACGCGAGGTGCTCGAGCAGGCGATCGCTGAGGCAGAGACCCGCGTTGCCGCTCAGGATCGCGCCCTGATCCTGTTCAGCCCCACGTGGCACCCGGGCGTGCTCGGCATCGTCGCCAGCCGGCTCGTCGAGCGCTTCTCGCGTCCCGTCGCCGTCCTATCGATCGACCCCAATGGGCTCGCCAAGGGCTCCATCCGGAGCCCCGAAGGTGTCGACATGCTCCGCGCGCTCGCGAAGTGCCGCGACCTCCTCGAGACGCACGGCGGACACAAGCTCGCGGCCGGCGTCGCCCTCAAGGCCCATCGACTGCCCGAGTTCCGAGAGAGGGTGCAGGTCGCGCTCGCCGACCAGCTCGTCAATGGCGCCCTCCCCTCGAGATGCCTCGAGGTCGATGCGCTCGTCGACCTCGCCACCATCGACCGCGACTGGGTCACCGAGCTCGACGCGCTCGCACCCTTCGGAGCCGGCAATGCCGAGCCGGTCTTCGAGGCGCGAAATGTGGTGGCGCAGCATCCACGCGTCGTCGGCAACGGCGTGCGCTTTCGGCTCCGCGCCGCGCAGCGCGTCTGTGACGCCGTCGCGGTCGGCGCCGCACACCGGATCGATGACTTCAAGCGCCCGGTCTCGATCGCATTCACCCCTCGCGTCGCGAGACGAGGCGACGAGTCGGCGATCGAGCTCGTGATTCGAGACTTCGTGGTGGAGCCGTGACAGAGGAGTCCGACGACATCCGGCCGCCGCGGCGCGGCGTTGCCGACCATGCGTCACTCATCGCCCGGCTCGGAGGACTCCTGTTCGCGCTCGTCGGTGTGGTCTGGGTCATGCGCGGTGGGGCGGACACCATCTCGAAGGGCGTCACACTGCTGCTCGAGACCCCGACCGCGGGATCAGGCGCGGCATCGCCAGCGACGCCGACGGCTGCTGCCGCTGACCCGACGAGCGTCGCGATGGGCCGGGTTCACTTCGCCGTCAGCCTTGCGGAGCGGGAGGCGAGGAGATCGGCCCAGGCGGGGAACGACGCGGAGGCTCGTCCTTGATCGACTGGCGGGCACTGTGCCCCGAAGCCAGGGGCGAACTCGAGTCGCTCTTTGACCCGAGGTTCCTCGATCATCGGCCCCGGGACCCTGTCTCGGTGATGGAGCTCCGGGCCAGCTCGAACGTCTCCGAGGTCCGGGCCGTTGAGATCGGCAGCAACAGCGGGGAGTTCTTGCAGGGACTCTCACGCAGGTTCCCGGACGCCCGCGTCCTCGGGATTGAGACCGACGGGACACAGCACCGTCTCGCCCTAGACCTCGTGGTTCGCAAGGCGCTTCGCAACGTTGACCTGCTGCGATGCGATGCGAGGTTTGCCGTCCCGACCCTGCTCCGGCCTGAGAGCCTCGACGAGGTTCACGTCCACTTCCCCGATCCCTGGTGGAAGTCGCGGCACCACGATCGCCGGCTGCTGGAGCCGCTCTTCCTTCGTGTCCTTGCTCGGCGGCTTCGGGTCGGGGGCCGCCTCTACGTCAAGAGCGATGTCTTCGATGACCTGATGAGGCTCCGGGCGGCCGCGGAGGCGAGCCTCGCGTTCGAGCCGCTGCCGCCCGAGCTGTGGCCCGACGAGGGCAGCTGGACCCTCACGCGAAGGGAGCGCAAGTGCATGCGCGTCGCGCTGCCCTTCGGGCGCGGCTACTATCGACGCCGGGCCTCGTTCGATGTGTCGCTGCCGGTGGTGCGCGAGGACCGCGCCCTCTTCGAACCAGCCGAAGAGGTTGACGCCGCACAGGCGCTCCGGGGTCGTCCGCTCGCCGACCGCATCGACCAGCTCCGCTCGGCAGCAGCGCTCGCGCGGCGCGCTACGGGTTCGTCAGGCTGATCGCGTAGACAACTCCGCCGTCAGACAGCGTGTAGAGCACGCCACGGCGAACGACCGGGGCCGAGGAGAAGCCAGAACCAGGCTCGATCCGGGCGTGAATCCAGGGAGCCTTGGCGTCGAGCACGTAGAGCCCGCGCTCCGATGTCGGCACGAAGAGGTACCCGGACTGGACGACCAGCCCGTCGGGCGCGCAGGAATCAAGGCGCAGGCGCTGTGTGACGGCCCCTGTCGCGGGGTCGATCCAGACGACCTCGCCGTTCCCGGTGGTTGCCACGAGGGAGTCGAGGGCGCGTCGCACGTTGGCGACACCCTCAAGGTCAGCGTGCCACTGCACCGCGCCGGTTTCGGCGTTCAGGGAGTAGAGGCCTCCGGCGAAGCTGGCCGCCACCACGGAGTCGCCGAGGACGAGCGGCTCGGTGTCGACATCCTTGAAGCGCGAGGCGTCGCGGCCAAGGGAGACCTTCCACCGGGGGCGGCCATCCCGCTCGAACGAGCCGAGCGTGCCGTCTGCGTAGCCAAGCCAGACCGCGCGTCCGGTCGCCGCCGCGACACCATCGGTCTGGAGCGTCATGCCGCGACCCACGGCCTGCTCCCGCGACCAGCGCAAAGCGCCATCCGAGGGATTCAGCGCGTGCAGCGTCCCCTGCGTGGTCGCCACGAGCAGCAGGTCGCCCGAGACGACGACGGCAGAGTTGACCGCCTGACCGAGCTCACGCGTCCACTTCACCCGCCCCGTGCGTGCGTCGACCGATGCGACCCGCCCTGCGCCTGACGCGGCGAAGAAGGTGCCTCCCGCGGCAGAGGGGGCCCCACCGAACGGCCCGGGCATCGACACCCGCCACCGCTCGACGCCGGTCTTCTGGTCGAGTCCGACGAGATCTCCGGTCGAGAGCGCCGCGGCAACCACACCGACCTCATCATCGACGCCGACACCACCGAACTGCTCCGACTGCTTCTCGAAGACGTCGGGCTCGAGCAGCGCGGTGCGCCATGCGATGGTCGCCACGAGGCGCCGGCCCGCATAGGCAGCCTCCTCGGGAGCCACCACCCGCGGTGCAGCACAGCCCTCGACCAGCGCAAGGGCCGCCAGCGCAGCGGCGAGCATGCCAGCCTGCGCCGGAGAGCGGCACTTCACTTGCCGCTTCCCTCGACCGGCGGCGCCGCGACCGGTGCCTTGCCGAGCTCGATCTCAAGCTGTGCGACACGGTTCTCCGCGACGTCCTTCTGCTTGGCAGAGGGGTGGTCCTTCACGAGGCCACGCCAGGCCTCAAGTGCCTCCTCGGGCTTTCCGTAGGCGTCGACGAGCCTCGCCTTGAGCAACTGGGCGGTGAAGGCGTAGGACGGCTGCTCGGAGGCGAGCTTGTCGAGCGACGCGGTCGCGTCGGCGAGCTTGCCGGCCTCGGCCTGCGCGGTCGCAGCCCCAAGCCTCGTGATCACGTCGTCGCCAGGGCGAAGCGCCGGTTGCGCCGCTTCGTACGAGGCAGCCGCGGCGTCACCCGAACCGAGCGCAACCTGCGCGCCGGCGAGCACGAGCTTGGCGGCAGGCAGGTCACCGGCTGACTGCGCCTGCGTGCTCACCTCGCCCCAGAGGGCGTCGAGCGAGGCGTAGCGACGGGCCGGTCGCGCCTGGGACTGGTCAAGGTTCGTCAGCGGGCTGCCGCTGCCGTCGCCCACCTCGGAGAACTGGGTCGCTGACGCGGCGAGCACCGAGGCAGCTCCTTCAATCGCAGAGGCCCGCTGCAAGTCCCGGGTCACCGCGACGCCGATGCCGACAACGGCCACGGCGACGAGGGCGCCGATCGCCTTGTTCCGGTGCTCGACGAGCTTGTCGAAGAGGCTCGAGGTCGCGAGCAACACCTCATCGGGCGCGGTCACCGGCGCTGCCGAGGACGCTCCCCGCGGAGGGAGAACGTCGCCCTCGAGCGGCGCGCTCTCCGCACCCGCGTCGACGGACTCGCCATCGACTTCCGTGCCGTCTCCCTCAGGACGCTCCACCTTTCTCTTGATTTTCAGCGCCACAGTCGCCTTCTTGCACAGAGGCGGGTCCTCTCGGGGAGGACCTCACGAATCGGTGCGCACAGACGGCATCTTGGCCTCTGGCGCGGGAGAGGCGATGGTTAGCGAGCACG
>JBILLP010000308.1:0-4813 GCA_044376025.1 Bradymonadia bacterium | reverse complement strand
GCCCGTAGGCGAGGGGCCCCGAGCGCTAGAAGATTGTCCCGGCGGCGCCCGCGCTGCCCGCATTGCCAGCCGACGCGCCGCCTGCGCCCGCCGTGCCGGCGGTCAGCGTATTGCCGGCGGTGCCGATCACCGAGTTCTGGCGCCAGATGGCGTAGGAGTTACCCCCTTGGCCGCCGCCGCCCGCGCCGCCACGACCGCCCGAACCGCCGGATCCGCCTCGGCCCGACCGCCCGATCTCGCCCTCGCAGTCGGCCCTGAGGTCGCCGCCGCCCGCGCCCGACTGGCCGCTGCCGCCGCTCCCGCCGTTGCCGCCCGAGCCACCACGCCCGGCGCTGACCGTGGAGCTCGTGAGCTGAGCCCCGGTCGAGTCAACCAGGAACACGCCGAACGAGCCCCCTCCACCTCCGCCGCCCGTACCCCGGAGCCCGGCGCAACCCCCGCCTCCGCCACCGCCGCCGCCGTTGCCGCCACCGCCGAGACATTGCGGGAAGATCGTGTTGCCGCGCTGTCCGCTTGAGCCTGATCCGCCGCCACCGCCGCCGCCATCCTGGCCGTCACCACCGGTGGAGCCCGAGCGCGGGACCCAGAAGTTGCTCACGATTGAGTAACCCGAGCCGGCCGCCCCGTTGCTCCCCGGATCCCCGGCCGCTCCCGGGCCGCCGTCTCTTCCGTCGTTCTTGCCGCAGGCCCCCGCGCTCACGCCGGCACCGCCACTGCCGCCCGTCACGCCAGCGACCGCGCCTGCGGAGCCGGCTGAACTCGAACCGCCGCCGCCGCCGCTTCCGTCGCCGCCACGGTTGCAACCGGGGCCCCCGGCGCCGCCGTTTCCACCTCCACCGTCGCAGTTTCCGTTGCCACCCCGGCTCCCGGCCCCCACGTTGACACCTCGGGAAGCGCCGTTGGTCCCGTTGGTCCCGCTCGTGCCCGCCGCGCCATCGCCTGCCGAAATCGTGCAGCCGGTGATCGTCAGGCCACCGCAGTTCACGCAGTGTACGGCGTACGAACTCGCGCCGGCCGTCGTGGCCGACGGCGAGCGGATGGTGAGGTACTCCCAATCTGTCGCGCTCGTGATGGAGCTCCCGCTGATGGTCACGACCGGGTCTCGCGTCGCATCGGTCGACTCCAGGGTTGTCTCGGCTGTCGACGACCAGGCCCAGTTCGTGCCCGAGAAACCACCAGCGACATTGATGCCGTTCGAGAAACTGTAACCGTTCAAGGTGGAGTAGGTACCCTGCGCCACAATGAGCTGGTTCCTGCCGGTCGGCGTCGCCACGCTCAAGGCTGCGGCAATGGTGCACCTGGGGGACTCCTTCGTGGCGCCGTCGAAGGCGTCGGAGCAGCCAGTCGTGGAAACAAACACACTCTTCGAGACCGTCCCATCGAAACTGTCACAATTCGAGTCGACATTGTCGAACAGCGAGTCGGTCCGGCCCGGGTTCCGGGCCGCATTGTTGTCGTCACAGTCGGTCGTTGGGTCACTGGCGACGCCTTCACCGCGGTCGGCGCAGTCCGCGTCGGTCGACGCGACGGTCGACGTCGCGTCCGGTCGGTAGCCATCGTCGTCGGAGTCCTTGAAGCAGGTTTCGCCGCCGGAGCAGTCCTGGTCCACCCCATCGGCAATCGCCTCGACGGCCCCGGGGAAGACCGCGCTCGAGAAGTCGTTGCAGTCGCCCGCGGGATCACTCTCGAAGGCCTCGCCAGCGTCACCGCATGAGGTGTTCGACGAGGTGAAGACCTCGTCTGTGCGGTAGCCGTCATTGTCGCGGTCCCGGTAGCAGTCCTCGTTGCCGGAGCAGTCCTGATCAATGCTGTCACCCGGTAGCTCGCGGGCGGTGGGGTAGATGGTCGCGTCCTCGTCGGCGCAGTCGCCACCCGGCAGGCTTGAGAGTGCCTGACCGGACCCGGTGCAGTCGATGACGTCGGTGACAATGACGTCGCTGGTGTTCGACGACCGGTAGCCGTCGCCGTCGCGGTTGGCGTAGCATGACTCGACTCCGTCGCAGTTCCGGTCGATCCCATCACCGATGGTCTCGGTCGCGCTCGGCTTGATGCTCGAGTCATTGTCATTGCAGTCGATGCCGGCCGACACGAGCGCCTCTCCGGAGTCCGCGCAGTCGAGATCGAAGGAGAGCACGATCGAGTCGGCGCGGAAGCCGTCACGGTCGGAGTCGGCAAAGCAGAACTCCAGCGAGTCGCAGTTGGCGTCGACGCCGTCGCCGACCGTCTCCGTTGCGCCCGGGAAGGCGTACGCGAGCGTGTCGTAGCAGTCGCCGGCCGGCTCCGAGGCGAGGGCCTCACCTGAGTCGAAGCAGTCGGCGTCCTCGGAGAGCACCGTGTCCGTGACGCGGTAGCCGTCGTCGTCGACGTCGCGATAGCACCGCTCCTTGCCGTCACAGTTCTGGTCGGCGCCATCGGCGATCACCTCGAAGGCGCCCGGGTAGGTATCCTCGTCGAAGTCGTCGCAGTCCGGGCTCGGATCGGTCGCGTAGGCCTCCTCGGGGTCGTCGCAGTCAGCGTCGGCCGACGCCAGGCGTTCGTTGGTGCGGTACCCGTCACCGTCGCGATCGTTGAAGCACTGCTCGATACCATCGCAGTCCTCATCGAGCCCGTTGCCGATCGTCTCGGTCCTTCCCGGATTGACCACGGCGTTGAGGTCGTCGCAATCGCCGCTGAGGTCGGCGACGGTTCCCTCTCCTGCATCGTCGCAGTCGGTGTCGAGCGACGTGATGAGCTCGTCGGTGCGGTAGAGGTCGTCATCGCGGTCGGCGAAGCAGCGCTCCTGGCCGTCACAGTTCTGGTCGAGCCCGTCGCCGGCCTCCTCGATGGCGCCCGGGCGCACGTCGCTGCGCAGGTCATCGCAGTCGCCGCCGGCCCCGGCAAACCCGGCCGGACGCACGCAGGAGGCGCGCGTGTCGGTCGTCACCCCGAAGCCATCGTTGTCGCGATCACGGTACCAGGTGGCCGCATCGAGCGAGGACCCCTCGTCGACCTGCGCGTCGCAGTCGTCGTCGATGCCGTTGCAGAACTCGGTCGCGCCCGGGTAGACCGACGCCCGGGTGTCGTCGCAGTCCGACGAGTCGGCGATGTAGCCGAAAGGCGTGTTGCACGTCCGCCTGAAGCTGGCGATGTTGCCTCGCTCGTCGGCGTCGGCGTCCCGGTACCACACCGGGGCATCGAGCGCGTAGTCGTCGTCGACGATGACGTTGCAGTCATTGTCGATGCCGTCGCAGAGTTCATCGGCCCCGGAGTAGACGAAGGCGTCTGCATCATCGCAGTCGCCTGACGTGGCGACGTAGCCTGCGTCGGGCCTGCAGGAGCGGACTCGATTCGAGTTCGAGCCGTCACCGTCGCCATCTAGGTCCTGGTACCAGTCCCTGGCGTCGACGGCTGATGGCTCATCGACCATGCCGCTACAGTTGTTGTCGACACCGTCGCAGACCTCGGTGCCGGCCGGCGAGACCGACGCCAGCGTGTCATCGCAGTCCGTCGACAGCGCCACGAAGCCCGCGGGCTGAGCGCACGCTGGGCGAAAGGTCGCAGCCCGCCCGAATCCATCGGCGTCGACGTCCCGGTACCAGATCAGCGCATCGACCGACGCGTCCTCGTCGGTGACCCCGTCGCAGTCATCGTCGCGCCCGTTGCAGCGCTCCTCCGCCCCCGGGAAGGTCGTGGCGACGCGATCGTCGCAGTCGCCGAGGTCGGCGTCGAGCCGCGCCTCGCCGGGGTCGTCGCAGTCGGTGTCGGCAGAGAGCACGCTGTCGAGGAGCGAGGCGACATACTGGTCGTCGTCGGCATCGAGGATGCAAAGCTCCTGGCGGTCGCAGTTCTGGTCAATCTCATCGCCCGCGGTCTCACGCGCCCCCGGGTTGATCGACGGGTCGGAGTCGACGCAGTCGTCGTTCGTCGCCGAGTACCCCGTGCGTGCGGTGCAGTCGCTCACCTCGCCAGACGCTGCCGAGCCGTAGCCGTCGGCGTCGAGGTCGGCGTAGAACGTGCGATAGACAATGTCGTCGTCGGCAACGCCGTCACAGTCGTTGTCGATCGCGTCGCACTGCTCGACCGCGCCGGGGCTGATCGCCCGGTTGCTGTCGTCGCAGTCGCCACCAACGCGAACGTAGCCCTCGAGGTCGCCGCATCCGCGGACATTCTGGGAACTGTCGCCGAAGCCATCGCCGTCGGCGTCGCGGTAGCGGTCGACCGCATCGCTCGCCTCCTCATCGACCTCCCCGTCACAGTCGTTGTCGAGTCCGTCACAGGCTTCAGCGGTCGCCGTGGCCCGCGGCTCGCACGTCAGGCTTCCGTCGCAGACGAGTCGCCCGGCGGCGCAGACCCCCAAGAAGCCGGTGTCGCAGTCCTCACTGACGCCAATCGGGTTGTCGTCGACCTGCCGGTCGCAGTCGTTGTCGAGCCCGTCGCAGACCTCGGCCGCACCCTGGTTCACCGTCGGCGAGGCGTCATCGCAGTCGGTGCCGAGGCAGGCAGGACCGAGCCCGTACCCGTCGCCGTCGCCGTCGAGGCAGACCTCTGAGGGCACGCAGATGCTGGTCGCGTCGGCGCTCAGGTCAACGCGGATGCAGTCGTAGCCCTCGAGGCAGTCCCGATCGCGGGCGCAGGGGCTGGTGCAGATGCCCTGCACCGGCGACAGTGAGACTTGGTAGCAGATGCCGCTCTCGCACTCCTCGTCGTCGACGCACGGCTCGCCGGTCGGGCGCCCATCGGTGTCACCACTCCCGTCGGAGCCATCGCCGCCGTCGTCTCCCCCGTCGCTGCCGTCTCCGCCCGTGTCGGTCGTGTCCGGGCGGGTGTCCGTCGT
>JBILLP010000507.1:0-3020 GCA_044376025.1 Bradymonadia bacterium | reverse complement strand
CGAGCTCAGGAATCTCTGAAACACGGAGCCAGTCGGCCATGCCATCGCGCCATGCGAAGGTCTCGCGGTCCACCGCTCCGATGGAGGCCTGCGCCTCAAACTCACCCATCGACATGGGTCCGGCCTGAGCGCCATCGATCACGGCGTACCAGACCGCCGCGTCCTCGGGCTGCGGAGATGCGTGGGAACCCGTGACCCGGGCAGCATCGTCGTCAGCCGGCTGGGCGACGGTCGGGTCGACGAGGATCACATTCGTGCACTTCTTGCACCGAACCTTGAAGACCTTCCCTTGGACCTTCTCGTCGGGGATAGAGTACTTCGCGCCACAAGTGTCACAGACGATGCGCATGGCTACCTGATCTCCTGATCGAGCGGTTCGTTGCCGATACCGGGATCGGCCCGCATCGCAAGCCTGACGTCCACTTCGTCATCGCCCCCGGGTTCTGGCCACGATGGGCACCTTGGCCACTGAGGCCACCGCAGTCCCGAGGACGAGCCTGAGGCCTACTGCAGGCTCTGCTCGTGCGAGGACTGCTCGATGTCCTGAAGGAAGTTCCGGCGAAGGTTCAGCAGGCTGTTGAACCGAGCCCGACCTCGCTCCGTGTTGAACATGCCCTCCGGCTTCTGGAGGTCGCCATCGATGAGCATGTCACCGAAGTCGATGAACTTCGTCTGGGGCTCATCTGAAGCGCTCTGGGCGAACGCAGGCGCTGCGACGCCCGAGCTTGCGAGGGCGAGGAAGACAAGGAAGGATTGCTTGAGCATCGGGAAGTCTCCGGTGAAGGACCGTCGAGCGTGGGTCGGGCGGTTCACTTGCCCTCCTCGCCTCCTGCTTCGGGGGCGCGGGGCTGCTGGCTCTGCTGCATCTGGATGAGGGCCTTGAGCGTCGAGCAGACCTCATCGGCCCGCTGGTCGCAGACGTCGGCAGACGTTCCTCGAATCGACAGGTTCACCCCGAACCAGCGCATCGCGGTCGCCTGGTCGTTCTTGTCCCTGAAGGCGATCTCACCGAGGCGCTTCGCGACGAAGGCGTTGTCAGGGAATGCCTGCGCCGTGCGCTCGAAGGCGGCGAACGCGGCATCGACCTCGCCGAGGCCGTGGGTACACGAGGCGAAGCCCACCATCGCCGTCAGGTCGCGCGGGCGGAGCGCAAGCGCCTCCTCGAACGAGGAGCAGGCATCTGCGAAGTTGGCGTAGTCGAGGTAGACTGCGCCAAGGTTGATGTATGCCGCCGAGTTCGACGGATTGTTCTCCACGGCCTTCTTGAAGAAGGACTCCGCCTGATCGGCGCGCTTCGCGGCAGCCTCGACCACGCCGAGCTCGTTCTGGACATCGCTGAGCTGCTTGGACAGCCGAACCAGGCGCGTCTCGTTGTAGCGCCGGAGCCGCTCAGCGTCTGCCTCGCTCAGGTCGCGGTACTGGGCCTCGTCGCTCAGCGCCTGCTGCTTCGCCTGGATCTCGAGGGTGCACTTCTCCCAGAGGTACTGGGCCATGGGCATGTTGTTCTCACGCTTGTAGATCAGCGCGAGCACGTTGAGCGCCCCTGGCTCGTTCTGGTTCGCTTGCAGCAGCTCCGCGATGAAGGCGCGGGCCTGGGTGAAGTCCCCCTCCTGCACGTAGACGGCGGCGAGGTTTGCCTTCGCGTCAACGTCCTTCGGGTTCTGCTCGAGCACCTTGGCGAACTCCGTGGCAGCCTCGCGGGTCCGGCCGCCAAGCGCGAGTGCACGGCCAAGGTTCATGTGGACGCCAACGCGACGCTCCACGGGCCAACCGCGCGCGGCCAGGTCCTCGATGAGCCGAAGCTCCTCCCTGAACGTCTGCGCCGCTGCGTCGTACTGTGCGAGGTCGATCTGCAGAAGGCCGACGTTCTCGACCGCCTCCCAGAAGTTGGGGTCCTGGCTGACTGCGGTCTGGAAGCTGCCCAGCGCCCCGACATAGTCCTTCGGCGTCTGGTTCAGCTTCGCAAGCCCGGCATTGAAGGCCGCCATCGCCGCAGGCTGCACGCCCGGAATATCCTTGATCTTCGGCTCCTCGACGATGACCTTCTCCGGGGCCGCCTGCTTGCCGCCGCAGGCTGCCAGCAGGGAGAACACCAGTGCCCCAGATGCGATTGTCGTGACGCGTCGCATGCTCACCTTGGTCTGAATCGACGTGCGGACTGCCATCACCGGGCACCTCCGCCCGGCGCGGTCTGCTGCTGCTGCTGCTGGAGCAGCCGCTGCTGCTCCGCCTGCTCCTGCGCATACTGCTCGAACGCAGCGAGCTTGGCAGAGAGGTCAACAATGTAGGTGGAGCCGGTGTAGATGTCGGCCGTCTTCGACGCGCCGACGCCCTCAGCCCCGCCAAGCCGGTTCGACCGGTCGAGGTCATGAAGCTGCTCCAGCAGCCGCTGCGTCCACTCCGTGTAGACACGGTTCTCGACCGAGACGCGACGCGCGGTGTCGAACGCGTCCTTCGCCTTGTTTCCGAGCGGCTCCTGCAACTCGTAGATCTTCTCATCGATCTTGGTCGCGAGCTCGTCGCACTGCTCATAGGTCGCGTTGAACTTCTCGATGCACTCATCGACATCCACGGTCTCGACCTTGCCGATCTTCTTGTAGAAGTCGAAGTACAGCTCGCCGATGCGGGTCGCTCCGGCGACCGCCCACTGCGCGTCCCCGAACTCCATCACCTCGAACATCTCTTTCTGGGCCGCGTTGTTGGCTTCGCCCTGATCCGCGAGCTTCTGCGCGAGCTGCTGCCAGCGTCCCTCGCGGTAGCTCAGGTCCTTGCCCTGGGCCGCCGCAAACGAAACCTCCGCCAGACGGAACCTGGCTCCCGCCGCGTACGGAAGCACCGTCTTGCGCTGCGTCTCGTCGACGAAGTTGCCTCCCGGACGGGTCGTCCAGCCTGTCGGCCGCCCATCGGCTCCGAAGCCCAGCGTGCCGACGCCGAACATGTTGTAGACCTGACGATAGAGGGCGAGCGCCTGCTCAGCCTTGCCCTGCGTGCGTCGAATCTCCGCCTGCTTGTACACCGAG
>JBILLP010000013.1:0-14635 GCA_044376025.1 Bradymonadia bacterium | reverse complement strand
GTGGGTGGATCGCCGGTCGAGGGCAACGACGAGGGCGATGACGAGCCGCCCGAGATCCAGGCGCTGCGCCGCGGGGGCGACGAGGCGGCGGGCTTCGGCGCCGAGCCCGGGGACATCGACGCCGACTCGTTTGCGCGGGGCAGTGACCCGGTCCGCATGTACCTGCGCAAGATGGGCACGGTGCCGCTGCTCACCCGCGAGGGCGAGGTCGTGATCGCCAAGCGCATCGAGGAGGGCGAGGAGATGGTCATCTCGGCCATCATGAGCTCCCCGGTGGGTGTGCGCGAGGTGGTGTCGGTCGCTGAGCAGCTCAAGCGGGGCCGGGCGAAGTTCAAGGCGATCTACCGCGAGCCGACCTTCGTCGAGGGCGAGGAGGCTCCTTCGTTCGACCAGATCCATGTCGCGAGCATCCCCTACATCGAGGAGGTGCGCCGGCTCGACCTCGAGATGCGGCGGCTGACGCGGGAGCTCAGGTATGGAGCGCCCGAGGCGGCGAGGCAGGCGGAGGTGAGGCAGACGCTGCGGCTGCTGAAGGCGCGGATGTACGACGCGCTCCGGCAGGTCCGGCTCAGCCCGCGGCAGATCTCGGGTGTGGTGGACCGTGTCCGGCGCGGCATCGAGACGATCGAGACGTCGTCGCGCGAGCTCGCGCAGGCGGAGCGGCAGGCGCGGCTGACCTACCGCGAGGTGCGCGAGCTGGCGGAGTCGGCGCGCCGCACGCCGAACCGGTCGAGCCGGCAGCTCGAGGCGGCCCACCTCGGTCGCGAGCAGCTCCTGGCGCTGGAGCAGCGGATGATCGCGGCCCGCCGCAGGGTGCGCAGGGTCGAGGTCGAGTTCGGCCAGTCGGTCGAGAGCCTCTACCTGACGTGGCAGGCGATCCAGGTCGGCGAGCGGAACGCCGAGCGGGCCAAGGGCGAGCTGATCGAGGCGAACCTGCGGCTCGTGGTCTCGATCGCCAAGAAGTACACCAACCGCGGCCTGCAGTTCCTCGACCTGATCCAGGAGGGGAACATCGGGCTGATGAAGGCGGTCGACAAGTTCGAGTACCGCCGCGGCTACAAGTTCTCGACCTATGCGACCTGGTGGATCCGGCAGGCGATCACGCGGGCGATCGCCGACCAGGCGCGGACGATCCGGATCCCGGTCCACATGATCGAGACGATCAACAAGCTGATCCGCACGCAGCGCCAGCTGTTGCAGGAGCTGTTCCGCGAGCCGACGGCCGAGGAGATCTCCGAGAAGATGGACCTGCCGGTCGACAAGGTGCGCAAGGTGCTGCGGATCGCCAAGGAGCCGATCAGCCTCGAGACGCCGATCGGCGAGGACGAGGACTCGTCGCTGGGCGACTTCATCCCCGACACGACGTCGCTGTCGCCGGCGGAGTCGACGGTGAACAAGAACCTCGGCAGCACGACGCGCAAGGTGCTGGCGACGCTGACGCCGCGCGAGGAGAAGGTGCTTCGGATGCGGTTCGGGATCGGCGAGAAGTCCGATCACACGCTCGAGGAGGTGGGTCAGGACTTCGACGTGACGCGCGAGCGCATCCGGCAGATCGAGGCGAAGGCGCTGCGCAAGCTGCGCCACCCGAGCCGGGCGAAGCTCCTCAAGACCTTTGTGGATGGATGAAGAGCGGGCCTGCCGGAAGGTTGATTTCGGAGGCGGCCTCGGGTAGCGACCGCCGCCGACGACCTGCCCTCCCGGGCCGGGGCGCGATTGCCGGGCCCATAGCTCAGCGGTCAGAGCTGGCGGCTCATAACCGCTTGGTCCCTGGTTCGAATCCAGGTGGGCCTACTCGAGATTCCTCCCCTCCTCTGCTGCGTGGCATGGTCCCATCGAGACGAAAAGCGACAGGCCACGTCAACGCGTTTCGAGACGAATCCCAAGGTACAAAGGCGCGCGGGTCACACGGCCCGGGCGCCTTTGTCCGTCTTGGCTCCAGACAGTCCTCCTTCGACCGACATCTGCCGACTCTCATTGAGGTGTGCCTTGCAACGTGAGCTGCTCCTGCTTCGTAAGCTCCAGGAATTCGACCTTCAGATCCAGGCCATCAACAGCCGAGCCGAGGATCTCCGAGACGCGCTCGATGAGCTGACCCAGCTTCACGAGTCCCTGGCGGAGTCGCTGCAGGCGCAGAAGAAGCAGCTCGACGAGACGCGGGCGCTGATGAAGCAGAAGCAGGACGAGCTGCAGCAGAACGAGGAGCGCTACAACCTGTCGAAGTCGCGGCTCAACCAGGTCGCCAACACGCGGGAGTACAACGCGCTCGAGAAGGAGATGGAGGCGCTGCGCAAGCTCAACGGCACGCTGACCGAGGAGCGCGAGTCGCTCCGCGAGGCGGTCGATGGCCACCAGATCGACGTGCAGGACAAGGAGACCAAGACCCGCGAGCTCGAGCGGCAGATCAACGAGGCGCTCGCGAGCGTCGAGTCGGAGTCGGCGACGGCGACCCAGCAGACCAGCGCCCTGTCGGTCGAGCGCGAGAAGCTCAAGGCGGAGCTCTCCAAGCCGCTGGTGCGACGCTACGAGTTCATCTCGGGCCGCCGGCCGGGCCGCGCGGTCGTTCCGGCCCGCGAGGGCCGCTGCACCGGGTGCAACATGATGCTTCCTCCTCAGCTCTTCAACGAGCTTCAACTGAACACCAAGATCCTGCAGTGCACCAACTGCCAGCGGGTTCTCTACTTCGAGACCGAGGAGGAGCAGAAGCGCGCTTCGGCGGGCTAGGCTCCCCCGGCCGGTTGGGATGGGCGCGCGGCCGCTGGCCTCACGGCTGGAGGAAAGTCCGGGCTCCACAGGGCGCGATGGTCGCTAACGGCGACCGAGGGTAACCTCAGGGAAAGTGCCACAGAAAGCATACCGCCGCCCGGCCTTCGGGTCTCCCCGGAGGTGGCGGCAAGGGTGAAAGGGTGGGGTAAGAGCCCACCGGCCGACTGGTGACAGAAGGCGCACGGCAAACCCCATCGGGAGCAAGATCATGTAGGGACCCCGGGGCGAAAGCCCCGGACGAGCGGCCCGCTCGGCGGTTCCGGGTTGATCGCACGAGGCCGTCGGCAACGGCGGTCCCAGAAGAATGGTCGCGGTCCACCCCCTCGGGGGTGGGAACAGAACCCGGCTTACAGCCCATCCCAACCGGCTCCCCCGCCGCGCCGCTGGCGCACTCGAGCTCCTTTCGATAGTCGCCTCCGGCATGGCCGACCCCTCGACCCTGCACACGCGCGCCCTCGAGCTCATCGCGCGCTACGAGCCCCTCTTCGGCGCCTTCGCGCAGGCCGGCCACGAGCTGGTCATCGTCGGCGGCGCCGTCCGCGACCTCTGCCTCGGGCGCGAGGTCGACTTCGACGTCGACTTCGCCACCAGCGCCCTCCCCGAGGAGACGATCGCCGCGCTAGATGCTGCCCGCATCCGGCACTTCCCGCTCGGGATCAGGTTCGGCACCATCGCCGCCCGCTACCAGGGGCGGCAGCTCGAGATTACCACCTACCGCGTCGAGGAGCGCTACGAGGCCGGGAGCCGGCACCCCGAGGTCGCCTTCGGGCGCGTGCTGCACGACGACCTCGGCCGCCGCGACCTCTCGGTCAACGCCATGGCCCTGCGCCCCGACGGCAGCCTCTATGACCCCTTCGACGGCCAGGGTGCGCTCGCCTCGCGCCGGCTCGAGGTGCCCGGCGGCGGCTACGAGCGAACGCTCACGATCCTCGCCGACGACCCGCTGCGCATCCTCCGCATCGCGCGCTTCGCGGCGCGGCTCGACTTCGAGCCGACCGACGACACCACCCGTGCGGCCAGCGAGCGCGCCACCACGCTGCAGGCCATCTCGCACGAGCGGTGGAAGGCCGAGCTCGACAAGCTGCTGGTGGCACCCTTCGCGCCGCGCGGTTGGGCCTGGCTGGCTCGGACCGGCGCCCTGCACGAGGTCCTGCCCGAGGCCGACGCCATGGCCCGGCAGCCCCTCGATGGCTGGGTGCTCGGTGCCGGCGCGCTGCCGCCGGAGCCGGTGCCCCGCTGGGCCTGGCTCCTGTTCGCCTCGCGCCTGGCAGAGGCCGGTGTCGCCCTGGCGGACGCCACCCTTCGCGGCGCCTGGCCCGACGATGCCACGCTTGTCGCGCAGGTGCACGAGCTGGCGCGGCGCCTGCGGTGGAGCCTCGAGGAGCGGGAGCGCGTGGTCGCGACGCTGTCGTGCCCCGTCTCGCTCGACGAGGCCGCCGGGCTCGGCGAGCGCGGCCTGCGACGCTGGGTGGCGAGCTCGGGCCAGGGCATCGACGACCGGCTCCTGCTGCTCGCAGCCCTCGGGCGCGCCGCCGGCCGCGAGCCCGATGCCGTCGCGGTCGCCTCGCGGGTCGCGGCGCTCCGCGCGTCGGACGACCCCACGCCGGTGCTGCCTCCCGGCCTCGGCCACCAGGTCGTGCGTCGCGCCGGGATCCCGCCCGGGCCCCGGCTCGGTGCCGCCATCGACGCCCTCAAGGCCGCCATCATCGACGGCGACGTGTCGAACCGCGACGACATCGACAGCTACGCCGCCTGGCTCTGCGCCTGGATCGCCCGGCACGAGGCGCAGCAGGGTTGAATCGGGCGCCAAAGCCGGCGAGACTGGACCCGACACACCAGAGCCGCCGGAGCCTGCGATGAGCCCTGTTCACCCTCGATGGATCCCCGTGACGGCGGCGCTGCTCGCCGGGCTGGCGGCACTGGGCGCGAGGCACGGCGTGGCCTCTGCCTGCGGAGGCTTCTTCTGTGACAGCGGCGGGCCGCAGGGGCTGGTGCTGCAGGCGCGCGAAGACATCCTCTTCGTGCAGGACGGCGACCGCATCGAGGCCCAGGTCGCGGTGGCCTACCAGGGCGGACCTGACGAGTTCGCCTGGATCGTCCCGGTGCCGAGCGAGGTCGAGGTCGATGTCGGCTCGCCCTACGTCTTCACGCAGCTCGCGGCGTCGGTCTCGCCCCGGTTCACCTACACGGTGACCTCGTCGGAGTTCTGCTCCGTCGCCAACGACGGCGGCGTCGGGTGCTCCAGTGAGGACGCCGCGGTGGGGAGCTCCTCGGGCCGCGGGGAGGACACCGACTCCCCCGGCGGCGACACACCCGGCGTCGAGGTGATCCGGCAGGAGCAGGTCGGGCCCTACGACTACACCGTGCTCGCCGCGACGAGCACCTCGTCGATGCTCGAGTGGCTCGCCGCCAACGACTACGACATCCCGCCCGAGACGGCGTCGCTGCTCGAGCCCTACGTGCTCATGGGCGACCAGACACGCTTCGTGGCGCTCAAGCTGCAGAAGGGCGCCTCGGTCGGCGAGCTCCAGCCCGTGGTGCTCCGCTACACCGACGAGCAGCCGATGATCCCGATCCAGCTCACGGCCGTCGCCGCGGTGCAGGACATGGGCATCCAGGTCACGGTCGTCGGCGACGACCGCGCCGTGCCGCAGAACTACCTCAGCGTCGAGCCCAACTGGAGCCGGATCGACTGGCGAGCCGGCGGCGCGAACTACGAGACGGTCGCGGGCGAGGCGATCGAGGAGGCCGGCGGTCGCGCCTTCGTCACCGAGTTCGCCGGTACGCGGTCAGACCTGCCGGGCGTCGAGGACTTTGGGCTCGTCGCCTTCGACGCGGACCGGATCCGGGCGATCGACGGGGGCAGCCTCGCGCTGTTCCAGCAGCAGGTGCGCGCCTCGGGCATGTCCTGGGATGCCAACGTCATCGCGCTCGTCACGCGCTACCTCGATGTCGCGCCCGACGTGCTCGCGCGCAACGGGATCACGCTCACCGACATCGCGACCAATCCGGAGCTGTACGCGCCACTGCCGGGCACCGGCTCGACGTTCGATGTCGCGTCGGCGCGCGACGAGCTGCTCGAGCGGCTCGTGCTGCCCCACAACCTCGCGGTCGAGCGCATCGCGGGCCGCTACCTGACGCGGCTCTACACCCGGCTGTCGCCTGCGGAGATGACGGTCGACCCGGTCTTCGTGCAGGCCCCGGGGCTCGCGCCGGTGGCGAACACGCAGGCGGCGACCGCCCGGAACAGCTGCTTTCGCGAGACGGCCTTCCGCACGACGATCTCGATCCCCGGCGGCCGTGTGATCGAGGCCTCCACGGGCGGCTTCGGCGTGCCGGGCGGGCTGCAGGGCGCGCCGGCGGCGTCGCGGGTGCTCCAGTACGATGCCCGGGGCGCGGAGTCGGTCGTCATCGACAACACCGCGGGGGTTGACGCCGCGATCGGGAGGTCGAACGCCGCGGAGCTGCGCGCCATCGACCCCGCTGACGACTGCAGGGTCGCCCCGGGTGTCGGTCGTCAGGTCGTCACGCTCGCGCCGGTCGTGCTCGGCCTGCTCCTGATGCGTCGCAGGGCGCTCCGCGTGCGCTCAGCCCAGGCCTGAGGCGCCGCGACGCGCAGCCGTCCAGACGGGTGGGCCGTCGAGCAGTGCGGGCGACACGAACCACAGCTCGCGACCCTCGTGGAGCAGGGGCCCGACGCCGCGGCCCGCCGCGATGGCGGCGGCCCGGGCCGCCACGAAGGCGTCGTGCCGGCTGCGCTGCCGTGCGCGGTCGCCCTCGTTGAGTGCGTAGCTGAACCGGAGCGTCACCTGCCCCGATCGTGCCTCGTCGCGGCGGCTCCGGTGCAGCACCGCCTCGAGGTCGGCGCCGTTGACCGGGTGCAGCCGCAGGATCGGCAGCGCGGAGCGGCCCCGCGCGTCGCAGAGGCCCACGATCGCAGCCTCGGCACGCTCGTCGGGTGAGGGAGCGAAGCGCGCGGGCACCAGCCCGACGAGCCCGGGCAGCCCCTGCGCCGGCGACAGCGTGCGGACCCCGGCACCGGGCGTGTGGCGCACCACCCAGTCGAGCGCCGCCGCCACGAGCTGCTGCTGCAGCCCCGCGCCGCGCGCCGACTCCGCGACGGTGAGCGCAAAGAAGTGCCACGAGCCGCCCGACGGTCGCCCCGGTGCGCGCCAGCCGCCGTCGCAGGCCGTCTCGAGCAGGTCGTCGAAGCGCGCGATCGGCGCCGGGGCCCACGTCCCGACGATGGTGCCGAGCAGCCGGCCCGGCTCCGGCAGGTCGCCGAGCACCACGATGGGCCACGAGCCGTCGGGCCGCACGAGGTCGCGCCAGCGGTAGATGCCGTGCCCGAACCAGTCGGGCTGGTGCAGCGCGTCGAAGGCCTCGCCAAGCGGGGCGCCCTGCACGAGGTCAGAGAGGGGGATCGGGACGATCGGCATGGAGCTGCCTCGGGGATTCAGTCGGCCGGTGCGGCGGGCATCAACACGATGCGGCCCTGGAGCCCGCCTGTGCGCAGCGACTGCTGTGCCGACTCCGCGTCGACCAGCGGCACGATGCGGTCGACGTTCGAGGCGAGCGGCTGCTGCCGGTGCAGCGCGAGCACGCCCTCCATGTCGTCGGCGGTCGCGCCGCTGCTGCCGACGAGCCTGATGCCGGCGACGATCAGGTAGCCGAGGTTCAGGGTGGCGGCCTCCTGCCGCACGTTGCCGATCACGGTCATGCCGCCGCCGATGCGCAGCGACCGGAGCGAGGCATTGAACGTGGGCTGGCCGACACAGTCGAGCACGACGTCGGCACGCCAGCCGCCGAGCTTCTTGTGAAAGGTCGTCCCGTCGTCGACGATCACCTCGCGGGCGCCGAGCGACTGCAGCGTCTCGAGGTGCTGGTCGCCGCGGACGACCGCCACGACGTCGGCGCCCATGCGTCGCGCGAGCTGGACCCCCGCCATGCCGACGCCGCCGTTGGCGCCGGTGACGAGCACGCGGGTCGAGGCGCCGACCGGGGCGTGGTGCATGAGCCCGCGGTAGGCGGTGCCGAAGGTGCAGTGCAGCACCGCGGCGAGCGCCGGGTCGAGGTCGTCGGGGAGCGCGTAGAGCGCCCGCTCGGTCGCGACGACATGGGTGGCGTAGCCGCCGTCGGTCATCAGGCCGAAGACCCACACGGCGCTGTCGCACAGCGAGGTCTGGCCGGCGCGGCATGACACGCACTCGCCGCAGTAGTCGCGGTGCATGGTGGCGACGCGGTCCCCGACGCGCCACCGCGTGACACCGGGGCCGACGGCGATCACACGGCCGGCGGCCTCGTGGCCCGGCGTGATCGGGAGCTGGATGAAGGGGAAGCGCCCGGATCGGTCGATCAGGTCGCGGTAGCAGACGCCGCAGGCCTCGACGGCGATCAGCACCTGGCCGGCCCCGGGCTCGGCAAGGTCGAAGCGCTCGACGCTGAGCGGGACGTCGAACCCGATGTCGGTGAGTCTTGTACGTGTGGGCATCATCGCGGGCCTCGGGGCAGTGCGGGAGCCGGTAGCCACTACGCCGCCCGGGAGCGAGTGCAAGTCGCTTCGCATCGCGGGGTGGCGGTGGTATCCGGCGCGGGCCCGTGGTGGGTCGCGGGCGGCACACAGGCAGGACCATGAGAGAACATGCCATCGCCGGGGAGTACCGCACCTGGGTGGTGAACGCGCTGCGCCAGTCGCCGCTGTTTGCGTCGCTCGAGCCGTCGCTGGTCGAGCAGGTGATCGGCTATGGTCGGCTGATCGAGCTCGACGCCAACGAGTTCATCGTGCGCGAGGGCGATCCGTCGGACAGCTTCTACCTGCTGCTGATGGGCGAGGCGGCGGTGCTGCAGATGCACCCGGTGGTGGGGCAGATGGTCGAGTCGGGGCGCATCCGGCCGGTCGAGGCGATCGGCGAGCTGGGGCTGCTGCTGCGCCAGCCGAGGTCGAGGTCGGTGGTGGCCAACCGGCAGACCTTCTGCCTGCGGTTCGGGAGCAAGGCCTTCGACGACTTCACCGAGCGCCTTCCGGGGTTCGCGCGGCTGCTCGCGAGCACGCTTGCGAGCCGGGCGCAGCAGTCGCAGTCGCGGGTGCTGCTGCCCGACGCCACGGCCGAGGAGCTGGTCGAGCCCTCGCCCGAGCTCACCCGGCTGCTGACGCCGCAGGTGATGGTGCAGCATCGGCTGGTGCCGCTCCGTCGGGCAGAGGGAGGCGTCGTGTTCGGGCTCGCGTCGGAGCCGACTGCCCAGACGATCGCGGCGATCCGCAGGGCGATCCCGCAGACGCCCTTCCGCTGCGTGCGGGTGCCGCTCGAGTACTTCGAGCGGGTCGCCCGGGTGAGCTCCTTCCTTGACGCTGCCGGGGAGCGGCCGCCTGGCGGCGGGGGTCGCCTGCAGGCTGCGGAGGCGCCGCGGCGGCCGACGATCGAGCGCCGCCAGGTCTCGATGGTCGCCCGACTCGACCAGCTCGGCACGCTGCAGCCGCTGCTCAAGCGCATGGTCCAGAACACCGCGTCAGACCTCCACCTGAGCGCGCGGCAGCGGCCCTGGTGGCGCATCGACGGCGACATCCTCGAGATCGATGACGCCAAAGTCGTGGCGCCGAGCGAGGTCTACGACACCCTGGAGCCCTTTCTGCCGGACCACGGAATCCGGGAGTTCGAGGAGCACCACGACGTGGACTTCTCGTTTGCGGTCGAGGGACTCGCGCGGTTCCGCGTCAACATGTTCAGGGAGGAGAACGGCGTGAGCGCGGTGCTGCGCATGATCCCGAACGTGGTGCCGACGATGGACCAGCTCGGTCTGCCGCCCGCACCCCAGAAGCTGTGCGAGCTGCAGTCGGGGCTGGTGCTGGTGACGGGCCCGACCGGGTGCGGCAAGTCGACGACGATCGCCTCGATGCTCGACCATGTGAACCGGTCGCGGCGTCGGCACATCCTGACGATCGAGGACCCGATCGAGTTCCTGCACGAGTCGCGGACGGCGCTCGTGAACCAGCGCGAGATCGGCAAGAACTCGACCTCGTTCTCGCGCGCGCTCCGGGCCGGCCTGCGCGAGGACCCGGACATCGTGCTGGTCGGCGAGCTTCGTGACCTCGAGACGGTCGGCATGGCCCTCGAGACGGCGAACACGGGCCACCTCGTGCTGGCGACGCTCCACACGACCTCGGCGATCGGCACGATCGACCGCATCATCGACATGTACCCGCCGGAGCAGCACAACCAGATGCGGTCGGTGCTGGCCGACGTGCTGCGGGGGGTGATCTCGCAGATCCTCTGCCGTCGCGTCGGTGGCGGCAGGGTCGCGGCGTTCGAGATCCTGCTCGGCAGCTCTGCGGTGTCGAACACGATTCGGCAGGGCAAGACCCACCAGATCATGACGATCATGACGACAGGCCGCGCCCGCGGCGACAGGGCGCTCAACGACGACCTCGAGGAGCTGGTCCGCAACGGGATCGTCGAGCCGCAGGAGGCGATCCTGCGGACGACCGACCGCCGCGACATGATGCAGCGCCTCGGTGTGGGCCCGGGCGTGTGAAACATTCGATGCACAAAGGGCTGTACGGCGGCTGCGTGTTCTGGCAATCGGGCGTGTGAGCGGCGCCCATACGGATAACTACGTACCCTGTACCAGCGGATCCCCATGCCTGGCTCTACCCGAACCATCCCTGGCCCAGACTCCCATGACGCCCGGCTGAGGCAGCTTGAGGCGCGTGTGCGCGAGCTCGAGGAGGCGGCGCACGCCCGTGACCGGCAGAACGAGCGTCTGAAGAAGAGCCGCGATCGCTACCGCGACCTCTTCGACCAGGCGGCGGAGCCGATGTTCACGCTTGACGCAGAGGGCCGGTTCACGAGCGCCAACCGGGCGGCGGTGTCGACCTTCGGTGTTGAGATCGAGTCGCTGGTCTCGATGCACCTCGGCGACCTGGTCGAGCCGTCGCACCTCGATGCGCTCGCTCCCGTGCTCGCCTGGGCGCGACGCGGTGGCCGCGCGGTCACGCCGATCGACCTTCCGATGCGCACACGCATGGGCCAGACCGTGTGGACCGAGCTGAGTGTCCGCGCGGTGGGTGACGGCGAGCGGCTCACGCTCCACTGCACGGCGCACGACATCGCAGACAGGCGGCTCGCCGAGGAGGCCGCGCGTCAGCAGGCGCTGCACGACCCGCTGACAGGGCTGCCGAACCGGGGCCTCTTCGACGACCGGCTCCGGATGGCGATCTCGGATTCGCAGCGCCGCAACGAGGTGGTCGGCGTCTTCTACCTCGATCTCGACCGGTTCAAGCACATCAATGACACGCTTGGGCACGCGGTCGGCGATGCGCTGCTGTCGCAGGTGGCGGAGCGCATCGTCGGCAGCCTCCGGGAGACCGACACCGTGAGCCGGCGCGGCGGTGACGAGTTCACCGTGATCCTGCCGCGCCTCGAGCGCACCGACGACCTCGCGACGCTGGCGCAGCGCCTTCTGCACGCCTTCGCGACCCCGTTCGAGTGCCTCGACCACCGCATCTACGTCACGACGAGCATCGGTGTTGCCTCCTTCCCCGCCGACGCTCGCGACGGTGACGGGCTGGTGCAGTGTGCCGACATCGCGATGTACCGGGCCAAGCACGACGGTAGAAACACCTACCAGTTCTTCGAGGAGGCGATGCGTGGCCGCGTGCATGAGCGCCGCGCGATCGAGGAGCTGCTCCGGCGTGCGGTCCGGGCCGAAGCGCTCGAGCTGCACTACCAGCCCCGGATTGACGCCGGTGGCAAGGCCACGGCAGTCGAGGCGCTGGTACGCGTGGACACGGGTACACACGGGCTGATGTCCGCCACGCAGTTCGTGGCGATCGCCGAGGAGACCGGGCTGATCGTGCCGCTCGGGCAGTGGGTCATGCGCGAGGCGCTCCGCCAGCTCGCCGCCTGGCGCCGCGACGGCCAACCCTCGCTGCGGGTCGTGCTCAACGTCTCCCTGCGCGAGCTGATCCACGGCAACTACCGCACCAGCCTGGCCCGCGCCCTCGACGAGAGCGGCGTGCCGGCCTCTGCCGTGCAGGTGGAGTTCCCCGACAGCCCCCGCGTTCGCGACACCGCCGCCGTCGTCGAGGCCGCCCGCGAGCTGCTCGGGCTCGGCGTCAGCCTCGGGCTCGATCGTGCCTTCACCGGTGCCGGCACCATGTCGTACCTGCGCGAGCTGCCCATCTCGACCGCCTCGCCGCCACCCTCGCTGCTCGGTGGCAGTGACGGCCCGAGCCCCCGCGACGCGCTGCTGATCGAGGGCATGCTGCAGGCCTGCCAGCGGATCGGCACGCAGGTGCTCGCACTCGGTGTCGAGTCCCAGGCACAGCTCGACTGGCTCGCCCGGGCAGGCTGCGGCTCCTTCCAGGGGCACCTGCTCGCCCGCTCCGCACCCGCTGCAGAGGTCAGGTTCGACGGCTACGGCATGGGGTTCGAGGCCCAGTCGCCGTCGTGACCCGACGCGCGCTAGGCGTCGCCCGGGCGGTGTGACTCCACACGCTCGATCGCCTGCTCCCACGCCCGGAGGTCGCCCTCGAGCCCGTCGAGCGAGGCACCGGCGTCGAGTAGCATCGAGACCCTGCGGCGCAGCGTGTTGGCCGCGAGGGCCACGTCGTCGAGCACGGGGATCCACGACCGCCGTTGCGGCTCGAGCCCCGGGTCCTCGTGCGCGGCCTGCTCTGTACGCAGCGCCGCACCCGCGGGCGACTCGAGCACCGAGACCAGCCTGACCAGGCCCCGCTCGAAGCGCGTATCGACCGCGCGGCGCAGCGGAGCGGCTGTCGGGGCGCGGTTCGCCCAGTGCGAGGCGATCAGGTGGTACTCGAGCAGCAGCACGGCGATCCGCTTGCGTACGATGGCCGACTCGAACTGCGAGAGCAGTGACCGCGCGGCGTTGAGCACGGCCGTGTTCAGGCCTGCGGAGAGGTGGAGCAGCGCCTCGCGGTCGAGCCTGAAGCGCCGCTCTGCACGCCGCGAGAAGGCCATGATGCCCGCGGCCGCCACGATCAGCCCGACAACCGACACCGAGGGCCTCGAGCTCCACGCTGCCCAGATCGCCAGGCCCACGCCGCCGACGAGGCTCAGCACCACGCCCGGCGTGATGCGCGACGTCGCGTTGCGCACCACGGCGTTGGCGCCGGTCGCGGTGGATCGCGACACCGAGACGTGCAGCCCGAGCCGGCGCAGGTTCGTCTCGAGCACGCGGGCATGCCACGCCCGGGTCTCGACGCTGAAGGCGACCGGCAGGTTCGTGAGCGCCCGACGGATGTCGTCGCGGTCGGCCTCTGCGCCGGCGTGGTCGAGCAGGCGGGTGACGCCGTCGCGCTGCGAAGGGTCGACAAAGCCGGAGATCTCGACCGAGTAGATGAACGGCGGGGTCTGGTAGGCGGCCGCCCCCCCGTCGTGGACACAGAACGTCATGTCGGGCGGCATGTGACGGCCGCAGATCGTGCAGCGCTCCAGGCCGGTCGGCGTGTCGTCGAGACCGCCCGCGAGGTGCGCCGGCGTCTCCATCGCCCTGGCTGCCGCGCCGTAGCCGAACAGCACCGGCCAGTGCTCCGACGACCCGAAGTGGGTGTCGAACAGCTCGGTGAAGTCGGCCGGTGGCTGCGAGAGCCAGTCCGCGCTCGCGATCGAGACGATGGGCGTGGCGGAGTGCGGACGGGACGTGGGGTTCGACATGCTGCACCTATCGAGGAGCGACCCGAACCATACATGGTTGTGGCCGACCGTGCGAGATCCGTCGCGTCGGGGGCGCCACGCCGCGACCGCGCAGCGTCGCCCCGACCCCGGTTCAGCCGCCGGCAGCGCCCATCGCGAGCGCCATCTGCCAGGTATCGGCCACCGCCCGGATCGCCTCAGGGTCGGCCGCGGCGGTCGTGCCGTCGAGCCAGGCCGCCCAGCAGCCGGGCGCAACGTCGAGCAGCGGCTCCGCCTGGCGCCGCAGCGCCTCGAGGTCGGCGTCGGCCGGCGGATGCACCGACGGCAGCAGGCAGGCGAGCGCGGGCGCAGGCGGCGCGCCTGTCGCCGGGGCTACCCACCAGGCAGCGGGCGCCCGCTGCTGCCGGAGCGCGACCTTGCCCACCACGACGCTGCCGCCCTCGAGCGCCTGCGGACCGTGCTCGTCGAGGTGGCGCAGCCGGGGAATCCAGCCGTTGAGCCAGGCCGCCAGGCGGGGCAGGCTGGCGTCGGGCGTGAGGGCCGTCGCGGCCACGACCGCGACCGCCGGAGCCAGTCCGCCCTCGTCGTCGAGCAGCGCCTCGAGCACCCTCGACAGGCCGGCGACCAGCACCTTGGGGCGTGCGTACAGCGCGGCCCTCCGACCGGCCGCCGCGCGTGGCAGGCGGGGCGCCTCGAAGCGGCCGCCGAGGTAGCGCTGCGGCCGGTCGGTCCGGAGCCGGTGCGGGTCGATCGCGCCGGTGGTCACGAGCCAGAAGGCATCGGCGTCGCCGGCATCGCTGACGTGCGGGCGCAGCGCGTAGGCCTCCTCGGCGGTGGCGCCTGCCTCGAAGCCGAACCGGGTCGAGAGCGGCTCCCAGGTCGCCCATCGCGCGGTCGACAGCCGGGCGCCGAGCCGCCCCTGCAGGGCCGGCGGCTCCTCTGCCCCGGGCGCAGGGGTCGCCGATGCACGCCACCGCGTCCCGCTCCAGGCACCCACGTACACCGAGGCATGGTCGAAGTGCGTGGCACCCTCGATCGCCTCGAACGCCACGACCTCGAAGCCCCGCCGCCAGTGCTGCCGCAGCGCCCCAGCGTAGCGGGCCGACAGCGACGCGCGCGGCACGAGCAGCCGTGCGCTCCCCCCTTCGCGCAGCAGCCCGAGGCCGAGCTCGACAAAGAGCATCGACCGGTCGAAGGCGCCGGTTGCGGCATGGGTG
>JBILLP010000305.1:0-4886 GCA_044376025.1 Bradymonadia bacterium | reverse complement strand
CGCCCGCAACAGCGCACTCTCCGCGCCTGCGGGCATGGCCCGCAGGGCGAGGTTCGAGTCCGTGACCCGGTCGGCGATGAAGGCGGAGGCGACCATCAGCCAAGAGAGATGCAAGCTGCGGGCCAGAGTATTCCTGCCCTCCGCACATTTGCGCGTTCCGGCCCGAGCTCGCTGCCCCTCGCCCTGCCTCTGCTCAGCCCTTCAGCTCGGCCCAGTTGCTGCCGACCGCGAGGTCGACCACGAGCGGGACCTCGAGCGGCCAGACCTGCTCCATCTCCTGCCTGACGAGCGCCTTGACCTCGTCGACCTCCCCGAGCGGGACCTCGAACAGCAGCTCGTCATGCACCTGCAGCAGCATGCGGGCCCGACGCGACTCGCGGCGCAGCCGTCGGTCGATGCGGATCATCGCGATCTTGATCAGGTCGGCCGCCGTCCCCTGGATGGGGGTGTTGATCGCCAGCCGCTCCCCGAGCGCGACGTCGCGGCCATTCGCCCCGCCGCCCAGCTCCGGGATGGGTCGGCGGCGGCCGATCAGCGTCTGTGCAAACCCCGTCGTGCGCGCCTGCTCGACAAGGCGGGCGAAAAACGGCTTCACGCCGCCAATTCTTGCGAAGTAGGCGTCGATGTAGGCCGTCGCCTGCGCCCGCGGGATGCCGAGCTCCTGCGAGAGCCGCATCGCGCCCATGCCATAGATCACGCCGAAGTTGATCGTCTTGGCCGCGGAGCGCTGCTCCCGCGTGACCTCGTCGATCCGCACGCCAAACAGCTCCGACGCGGTCCTGGCATGGATGTCCTCGTTCTGCCTGAAGGCGTCGATCATGACCGGATCGCCACTCATGTGGGCCAGGATCCGCAACTCAATCTGCGAGTAGTCGCCGCCGAGCAGCAGGTGCCCTGGCTCGGCCACGAAGGCCTGGCGGATGCGCCGGCCCTCACGGGAGCGGACAGGGATGTTCTGCAAGTTCGGGTTGCTGCTCGAGAGCCGCCCGGTTGCGGCGACGGTCTGCTGGTAGTCGGTGTGGACACGCCCGCTCGAGGGCTTCACGAGCTTCGGAAGCGCATCGACGTAGGTCGAGATCAGCTTGGTGAGCTGCCGGTACTCGAGGATGAGCCGCGGCAGCGGGTGCTGGGGCGCCAGCGCCTCGAGCACATCCTGGTCGGTGCTCGGGCCGGTCTTCGTCTTCTTCACCACCGGCAGTCCGAGCTTGTCGAACAGGATGCTGCCGAGCTGCTTCGGGGAGTTGATCGTGAACTCGGTGCCGGCGGCCGCGTAGACCTGCTTCTCGAGCTCCCGGGCCCGATCGCCAAACTCCCGCGACAGCCCCGACAAGAAGGCGACATCGACCCTGATTCCGGTCGCCTCCATCGTCGCGAGCACGCCCGCGAGCGGGACCTCGACCTCGTCGTGGAGCCGCCGCAGCCCTGCCTCGTCGAGCCGCGCCGAGAGCACATCGGCGCAGCGCAGCGTCACGTCGGCATCCTCCGCGGCGTAGGGCGTCGCCTCCGAGATGGCGATCTCGTCGAACCGCTTCTGGCGCGGCCCGACGCCGGCGACATCCTCATACGTGATCGTCTCGTGCCCGAGCAGCTCATGGGCAAGCAGGTCGAGGTTGTACTTTCGCCGGTTCGCGTCGAGCAGGTAGGCCGCGAGCATCGTGTCGCAGACAATCGGCGCCATCTCGATGCCGTGGCGACGCAGGATGGTGATCTCGTACTTCGCGTTCTGCCCGACCTTACCGAGGGCGGGGTCCTCGATCAGCGGCTTCAGCGCCGCGAGCACCTCGGCCCGGTCGAGCTGTTGCGGCGCCAGGAGGTCCTGGTGCGCGACCGGGACATACACGCCCCGGCTGGGCTCCCACGCCAGCGCAACCCCGACAATCTCAGCCTCGAGCGCGTCCACGGAGGTCGTCTCAAGGTCGAGGCAGAATCGCCCCGCCCGCCGGATGCCCGCGATCGCCTCGTCGAGCCCTGCACGGGAGAAGATGGCCCGGTAGTCCTGGTCCGACGCGGTCGTCGTCGTGACCACCTTCGCCACCTGCGGAAAGACCGCCCTGACCTCGCCCGGGAGCCGGGTGAACTCGAGCTCCCGCGCCCACAGGTCGACCGCGGCGTAGTCGGGGTCGCACATCGCCGTGTCGTCCCACGACAGCTCGATCGGCACATCGCAGCGGATGGTCGCGAGCTCCTTGCTGAGGCGAGCCTGATCGGCAAACCGCTCCAGGTTCTCGCGGCGCTTGGTTCCGCTGACGCGCGACGTGTTCGCAAGCAGCGTCTCGAGGTCGCCGAACTCCTTGATGAGCTGCCCCGCGATGACCTCGCCGATGCCGGGCACGCCCGGGATGTTGTCCGAGGTGTCGCCTGCGAGCCCGAGCACGTCGGGCACACGCTCCGGCGCCACGTTGAAGCGCTCGTGCACCGCCGCGATGTCGACGCTCCGGCCGCGCATCGCGTCGAACAGCGTCGTATGCTCGTCCACGAGCTGCGAGAGGTCCTTGTCGCCGGTCAGCACTACGACCCGCATCCCCGCCCGCTCGGTCCGGCGCACGAGGGTGCCGATGACATCATCGGCCTCGTAGCCTGGGATCTCGATTACCGGGATGCGCAGCGCCGCGACGAACAACTTGAAGTAGGGGAACTGCGGGATCAGGTCGGGCGGGGTCTCGGACCGGTTCGCCTTGTAGGCCGGGTACCTCTCGGACCTGAAGCTCGGGCCCGGCGGATCAAACGTCACGATGAAGTGGCTGGGCCGCGTCTCTCGCAGGAACGACAGCACCATGCTCGAGAAGGCATAGAGGCCGTTGGTCGGCATGCCCTTCGAGTTGCGCAGCTCTCGCACCGCATGGAACGCCCTGAAGATGTAGTACGAACCATCGAGGATGTAGAGCGTCTGGTCGTTCATGATCGCGTCCTGCTGCGTTGTTCTCGCGGTCTGGCAGCGTGGCGGCGGCGACGCAAGCAGACCGCTGCGGTCGCCCGCGCGCCCTTGAAAGCGGGCCGGAGTTGCGTAAGGGTGCTCCCGCCCCTCGCCCCATCTGGCGGTCCCATGAAGCGCATCCGCAAGGCAGTCATCCCGGTCGCAGGACTCGGGACCCGTTTCCTCCCCGCCACCAAGTCCGTTCCCAAGGAACTGCTCCCGATTGTCGATGTACCTGCCATCCAGGTCGTGATCGAGGAGGTCCTCGCCGCCGGCATCGAGGAGGTCGTCTTCATCACCGGTCGCGGCAAGGGCGCGATCATGGATCACTTCGACCACTCCTACGAGCTCGAGGACACGCTCCGGAAGCGGGGCCAGACCGAGCTCATCAAGCAGATTGAGGCCATCTCCCGCATGGTCCGCGCCGTGTCGGTCCGCCAGAAGGCACCGCTCGGCCTCGGCCACGCCGTGCTCTGCGCCAAGAGCGTCGTCGGTGACGAGCCCTTCGCCGTGCTCCTCCCCGACGACATCATCGACGCCCGGGTGCCCGCCACCCGCCAGCTCGTTGAGCAGGCAGAGCGCTACGGTTCGGGCGCCATCGCGGTCATGCAGGTCCCCGAGTCCGAGGTCGACCGCTACGGCATCATCGCCAGCGAGCCGATGAGCGAGCGCACGCACCGCATCTACTCTCTCGTCGAGAAGCCCAAGCCGAGCGTGGCGCCGTCTCGCCTCGCCGTCATCGGCCGGTACGTGCTTCCGGGCGAGATCTTCGGCTACCTCGAGAACACGCAGCCCGGGCACGGAGGCGAGATCCAGCTCACCGACGCCCTGCAGGCGCTGGCCAGGGACCGCGGCCTAGTCGGGTATGAGTTCGAGGGCGAACGACACGACATCGGTGATAAGTATGGCTTCATCCGCGCCAACATCGATTTCGCCCTCAAGCGGCCCGACCTCGGTCCCGAGCTCCGCGCCTACCTCCGCACGAAGCTGTCGCACTGAGGCCCTCCTCGCAGCCGCCGCACTCTGCGCCTCGCTGCTTGGCCCCGCACCGGTCCGGGCGCAGATCCGGTCTGAGCAGGCCGCCTCTGAGCTGATCGAGGACATCGCCTCCTTCCGCTCCGCGCTCGGATCCGTCTTCGCCAATGTCGTCATCGTCGAGGGCGTCGACCGCACCGTCGCCCGCATCGAGGCAACCCCTGCGGGCATCGTTGTCACCGCGCGCGACGCCGCCCCGGTCACCTGGTCCGCCACCTCGGGCGACGACGTCGCACGCAGGCTCGTCGCCCTGACCCTCTCCACCGGCGACGGCGCCGCTCAGCTCCGGGCCTGGCCCTGCTCGCTGCGCCCCTCGGTCTCGGGCTTCATGCTCTTCGCAGGCTCAGGCGACGAGACGCTCGTCCGGCGCATCGGCGACCCCGAGCGATGCCATCTCTCCGTCGAGCCTGACATCGCGCGCCCTCGCGAGTGGGGCATCGTGCGCAACGGCGTCTCCTGGCTGGCGCGCGCCGTCACCTACTCCTCGGCGAGCTCGGGCTGGTACCCGTCGCGCGTCGAGGTGCTGCGCGATGGAGTCGTGGCGATGGTGGTGGAGCTCCGTGCCGTTGCCCCGAGCGCTGACGTGCTCCCGGCCCTCGAGCCCGAGCCGCGCGCCGCACCGGCGCCGGCCGTCCCGGGCCGCGCGCTCCCGCGGCGACTCCCGCTGTGAGCGCGCCCCGCTTCGCCGCGGTCGCGGTCGAGGGGCCCTTTCGGGAGCCGCTGACCTACGCCATCCCGGACCGGCTCGTCGGCCGCGTGGCTCGCGGCGTGCGGGTCCTGCTCCCCTTTCGCGAGGGAGCCCGGGTCGGCATCGTCATGGCCCTGCGCGACACGCCGCCTCCCGAGGTTCCCGCGGAGCGGATCCGGGAGCTCGCCGATCTGCTCGACAACACACCGCTGCTGCTGGAGCCGCAGCTCGCGCTGACCGAGTGGGCCG
>JBILLP010000304.1:0-4890 GCA_044376025.1 Bradymonadia bacterium | reverse complement strand
CGACCAGCTCCTTCTCGCTGTTCGTGAGCACCGTCATGCGGCTGACCCCGCAATCCCTGAGGATCTGGGCTCCGAGCCCAAGGTCGCGGAGCGCGGGCTTGGGGCGGTTCACGGCATCGTTCGGCGCGGGTCGAGGCGTGAGCCGACGAAGCGTGTCGGTGTCCTCGGGCTCGACCACGAACTTCGCCAGGCTCTCGAACCGGCTCACCTCGGGCTTGTGGAGGTAGACGAGCACCCCGACCCCGGCCTCCGCGATCCGCTCAAGGGCGCCATGGAGCTGCCAGCCGGTGCGGGCGCGAAGCCCCCTGAAGACGTCGCCGACGAGCGCCGGGTGCTGGACCCGAACATGCACCGGCCCGGTGGCGGTCGCGGGGTCACCGAGAACCAGCGCCAGGTGCTCGCCACCATCGACCGCGCGATAGGCCCTGAGCTTGAAGCCCTCGTGCGCCTCACACGGGAAGGGAATCTCCGCGATGCGCTCGACGAGCGGATCCTTGCGGAGGCGGTAGTGGATCAGGTCCGCGACCGAGGCGATCAGGAGGTTGTGCTCCCTGGCAAACACCTCGAGCTGCGGGAGCCGTGCCATCGTGCCGTCATCGTTGAGGATCTCGCAGATCACCGCGGCCGGCTTCAGCCCCGCGAGCCGCGCCAGGTCGACGGAGCCCTCGGTCTGCCCGGTCCTCACCAGCACGCCTCCATCTCGCGCCCTGAGCGGGAAGATGTGCCCGGGTCGCACGAGATCCTCGGGCGTCGACGCATCGTCGATCGCCACCTGGATCGTCCGGGCACGGTCTGCGGCGCTGATTCCGGTGGTGACGCCCTCCCGTGCCTCCACCGAGACGGTGAACGCCGTGCCGAACTGCGCGGAGTTCTGGCTGACCATCATCGGGATCTTGAGCTGCTCAAGGCGCTCCTCGGTCATCGAGAGGCAGATCAGCCCACGGCCAAACTTCGCCATGAAGTTGATCGACGCTGCGGTGACCTTCTCTGCGGCGATGACGAGGTCGCCCTCGTTCTCGCGATCCTCATCATCGACCAGGATCACAAGGTCGCCGCGCCCGATCGCGGCAATCGTCTCTTCGATGGTGGCAAGTGGCATGGTCACGCCTCGTGTCGCGCCATGTAGCCATGGCGCTGGAGCAATTCGTCAAGTCGAGCGGGACCCGCCTGACCGAGCATCATCAGTCGTCTGACATGCTTGGCGAGCATGTCGGTCTCGATGTTCACTGTGGACCCGGGGCGCAGCTCGAGCAGTAGGGTCCGGCCCTGAGTGTGGGGAATGATCATGACCTCGAAGCCGTCGTCCCGCAACGCGTTCACCGTGAGCGATACGCCGTTGATGGCGACCGATCCCTTCTCGACCAGCTCTGGCAGCAGCGAGGCATCGACCGCGAAGCGCAGCTCCCAGCCGGCCCCGACCGCACGACGCTCCCGGAGCGTCCCGACACCATCGACATGCCCCTGGACAAAGTGCCCGCCCAGGCGGTCCCCGACGCGCAGCGCCCGCTCCAGGTGAACCCGCGCTCCGCTCGACAGCACACCGAGGTGGCTGCGCCGCAGGGTCTCCGCAGACAGGTCCACACTGAACCGACCGCTGCCGAAGCGCGTCACGGTCAGGCAGCAGCCGTCGACAGCGACGCTCTCCCCGAGCTCGAAGCTGGCGGTGTCGAGAGACGACGCGATCTCGAACGTGGCATCCGAACCGGTTCGGGCGACCCGGACCAACGTTCCGATGTCTTGGATCAGGCCGGTAAACATCTCGACTTCCAGGGAACGGCGGCGCCTCGTCGGGCAACCCGGCCGCGGCGCGACGCTGCTTAGGCTGACGCCACCCCGGCGTCAAAGGGCGCTGAACCGCCGCTCAGCGCAGGTCTGCCTCGATGAGCAGGTCGCCCTCGACCTGCTCGACGCGCCACGACGAGAAGCGGGTGGCGGACTGCGGACTGGCCGCCCCCAGGCCGGCGACGGCCGCCGAGGCATCGCGGCCGCCGAGCAGCATCGGCGCCACGAAGAACCGGCAGCGGTCGATCAGGTCGGCGTCTCGAAGCGCTCCGGCAACCTCGCCGCCACCCTCGACAAGGAGCGTCATCACCCCGTGGGGCACCATCGACGCGAGCGCCGCCCGCAGGTCGAGCCCGCCAGGAACCGCCGGGAGCTCCACCACCTCGACCCCGAGCGCCTCGAGCTCTCGACGCCGCGCGTCGGGGGCCTCGCCGCCACAGAAGACGGTCGTCGGCGCCTCTGACACGTCGAAGACGCGCCGCGCAGGAGCGCGGAGGCACCGGTCCAGCACGAACCTGCGCGGCTGGCGGCGCACCGGCAGGTCACGCACCGTCAACCTCGGATCGTCGCAGAGGAGCGTGCCGGTCCCGACGAGCACCCCGTCGTGCTCCGAGCGCCACACCTGCACCCTCCGGCGGGCCGCCTCACCCGAGATCCACTGGCTCACGCCACCGCGGGCGGCGATCCGCCCGTCGAGCGACATCGCCAGCTTGAGGGTCACAAACGGGCGACCGCGCGTCACCACGGTCACAAAGCCCTCATTCAGGCGCGCGGCCTCTGCACCGCAGACGCCGACGGAGACCTCGATCCCGGCCTCGCGCAGACGGACGACCCCTCGACCCGACACCTTGGGGTTCGGGTCGATCATCGCAGCCACGACCCTGCCGACACCCGCGTCGACCAGCGCATCGGCGCACGGGGGTGTTCGGCCGTGGTGGCTGCATGGCTCGAGCGTGACGAACACCTCCGCGCCACGCGCTCGGTCCCCGGCCTCGCGCAGCGCGAAGACCTCAGCATGCGGCTCACCGGCACGCTCGTGAAAGCCCCGCCCTACGATCTCGTTGCCGGCGACGACGATGCAGCCGACCATCGGGTTCGGGGCGGTCGTCCCTCGGCCGCGCTCCGCTTCGGCGAGCGCCAGCCGCATGTAGGCAGCGTCGCGCTCCGCACGGCTCATGGGGCACCCGGCTCGGAGTCCCCGTCGCCGGCGGAGCCGTGAAGCCGGCGCGCCTCGTGCAGGAACTCCCCGATGTCGGCAAACGACCGGTAGACGCTGGCGAACCGCAGCCAGGCGACCTCATCGACGAGTTGGAGCTCCTGCATCACCCGCTCACCCACGGCGAGCGAAGTGACCTCGTCGTCGCCCCGCTCGATCAGGGCAGCCTCGATCCGCTCCGCAATGGCGACGATGCTCGCGTACGGGACCGGACGCTTCTCGCACGCCCGACGTAGCCCCGCCATCAGCTTCTCGCGCGACCAGGGCTCGCGCCGGCCGTCACGCTTGATGATCAGGGGCAGGGTGACCTCGATGCGCTCGTAGGTCGTGAACCGCAGCGCGCAGGAGGCACACTCCCGACGTCGGCGGATCACGTCTCCCTCTCGACTCTGCCGGCTGTCGACGACGCGATCCTCGTCAACGCCGCACTTGGGACAACGCACGGGGCTCCCCCTGACCAGACCTACGGAACCTGGTTGAGCTTGGCGACGCGTCGGGCGTGACGGCCGTCGTCGCCTGGCGTGAACGGCGTCGCCGCGAACACCTCGATCACCGCGCGGATCATCTCGGGCCCGATGACGCGCGCCCCGATCACCAGGATGTTCGCATCGTTGTGCTCTCGCGCCATGCGCGCGGAGTAGGGTTCAGAGACGAGCGCAGCGCGGGCCCCGGCGACCTTGTTCGCGGCAATCGACATCCCGATCCCGCTTCCGCAGATGAGGATGCCCCAAGCTCCCTGGCCGGCCACGACAGCCGTCGCCAGCTCGCGCGCGTAGTCGGGATAGTCGACCGGCGTCGTCTCCGTCGGCCCGAGGTCAACCGCCTCGAACCCGAGGGACTCGAGCAGCCGGACGATCTCGGCCTTGATTGCCACACCCGCGTGGTCCGAGGCGACCAGTACCCTACGCTTCGCCATCGTCCGCGCTCCGGGGCTGGCGGTTACTCAGCGACGACCACCACGGGGATGATCTGGCGACCCCGGTAGGTCCCGCACGAGCCGCAGACGGTGTGAGGGAGCTTCTGCGCACCGCAGTTGGGGCAGAACGAGCGGTTCTTGCCCTCGAGCTTGCTGTTGGCGGAGCGCCGGGTGCGGGTGCGCTGCTTGCTGAATCGTCGCTTCGGCTGCGGCATGACGTGCCTCTTGCTGTCTCGTGCCGCGAGGGCCCGAGCGGGTCAGTTCTTCAATCGCTTCGATGTCTTGGCCGCAAGCAACGGAGCCCAGCGTGGGTCGATCGCAGGCGATTCGTCGCCATCGGAGAGCGCGCGCAGGTACTCGTCCCCCCTGCACTTGTCAACGTCGCACCGGGGCACCGGGGCGAGCTCAAGCAGCACCGCCTCGCGGACGAGCTCGCTCAGGTCGATCTCGTCTCCCTCGTAGAAGCTCACGTCGAGGTCGTCGGCGGTCAGCTCCCTTCCCTCCTCGTCGCTCACGTCGTCTCCCAGGAACTTCTCCCGCGGCAGCAGCGTCCAGTTGAGCCGGATCAGGAGCGGAACATCGTTCTCGCGCAGGCATCGGGCGCACTCGAACCCAATCGGCCCGGTGACCCGGCCCTTGAGCTGGATCGTGTCGAAGTACTTCTGGACGTCCACCTCCACCGAGCATGGCTTGCCGGTGGCGTGGTACAGCGCATCCACCTCCTTGAGGATCCGGTCGAACCCCTCAGCCGGGATCTCGTACTCGACGGGATTGGAGCCTTCCTTGAGGGCGTGGATGTCGATCTTCATGCGTTGTCTCCCCCGGTCGGGCGCCCCGACGGCGCGCCTTCGGTTTAGAAGCTGGGTGTCGGGGCCGCGAGCAGCACGCCCTTGAGGTCCTTGTCGTCGAACGAGAACCCGGCGCCCACGAAGTAGTCCCTCCCGGTATCGTTGAACCAGTCGTCCACGCCACCATG
>JBILLP010000303.1:0-4920 GCA_044376025.1 Bradymonadia bacterium | reverse complement strand
CGAGGAGCTGCCCGTCGATGGGGAAGGCGAAGCGTACCTCGCAGTCGGTGACCGGGTCGGGTGCGTCGGGGTCGACGTCGGGGCCCGTCGTGTCGCGGGCGTCGGGGACGTCACGCGGGATGTCGATATCAACGTCGGGGAACTCGTCGGTGTCGGTCGAGGTGTCGCCGAGGTCGGGCTGGCGCGCCTCGAGCACCGAGAAGGCGAACTGGCGCCCAGGGGCGTCGTCGGGCTCGAGGGCCTCGTTGCCCTCGTTGTCGATCGCGCGGACCCAGTAGCTCACACGGCTGCCCAGCGGCTGCCCGGGGATGCCCGCCTCGTAGTGGCCGGCGCGGACCTGCTTCATCGCCACCGCGACCGGCGCTCCGCCGTCGATGGCGTAGTTGAGCACGACGCGGTCGACGGCGACGTCGTCGATCGCCACGGCTGACACCAGGTAGGGGCCCTGCGTGTCGGCGGTATCGGCGATCCGGGTCGTGTCGCGCAGCGACAGGTCACCGGCGTCGGAGCAGGCATTGAGCAGCGCAAGGCAGAGCGCCGACGCAGCGACCAGGCGTCGTGAAATCATGGCGGTGGCTCGATACGGGGATGACGCAACGGGCAGGTGACCCGATGTGGCACTAGCCTTGCCGCCGATCTTACGCAAAGGTAGCAGTCGCCGCGGCGCAGAACGTCGTTCGGTCTGCGCCGGCCACCCCTGTCCAACCCGTCTCCCGCCCCCCGCTCCCAGCCATGCGCGTCTACAACAATGTCATCGAGGCCGTCGGGAACACGCCGCTCGTGCGGCTGAACCGCATCGGCAAGCACACCAGGTCGAACATCTGGGCCAAGCTTGAGTACATGAACCCCGGCGGCTCGGTGAAGGACCGCATCGCATACCAGATCATCACCGACGCCGAGCAGTCGGGCAAGCTCCGGCCCGGCGGCACCATCGTCGAGGCCACCAGCGGCAACACCGGCATGGGCCTGGCGATGATGGCCGCGATGCGGGGCTACAAGTGCATCTTCGTGATGCCCGACAAGATGTCGCAGGAGAAGATCCGCGCCCTGCGCGCCTTCGGCGCCAAGGTGGTCATCACCCCGACCGACGTCGAGCCCGACGACCCGCGCAGCTACTACTGCGTCTCGAAGCGCATCGCCGAGGAGACGCCCGGCGCCTTCTACGCAAACCAGTACCACAACCCCTCGAACCCCAAGGCGCACTACCACTCGACCGGACCCGAGATCTGGGAGCAGACCCAGGGCCGGATCGACGCCTATGTCGTCGCGGCCGGCACCGGTGGCACGATCAGCGGCACGTCGAAGTACCTCAAGGAGAAGAACCCCGCCGTGCGCGTGGTCGCCGCGGATCCGATCGGGTCGGTCTTTTACGACTACTTTCGCACCGGCAAGCTGCCGCCCGCCCACGGCTACAAGGTCGAGGGCTTCGGCGAGGACTTCCTTCCGAGCACGATGAACTTCGAGTACGTCGACGAGGTCATCCGCGTCACCGACAAGGAGTGCTTCACCCACGCCCGCCGGCTCGTGCGCGAGGAGGGCCTCTACACGGGCGGCTCCGCGGGCGGCGCCGTCGCCGCGGCCGTCAAGTACGCGGAGCGCTTCGACCGTGAGCTCAACATCGTCGTGATCCTGCCCGACTCCGCCTCGCGCTACCTCTCGAAGGTCTTCGACGACGACTGGATGCGCGAGAACGGCTTCCTCGACAACGAGCCGACCAGCGCCACGGTGTCAGACCTGCTGGCCCGCCGCGGCTCGGCGACCGTCGAGACCGCCACCAGCAGCGACCGCGTGCGCGACGTCATCGGCCGCATGAAGCGCCACGGCATCTCGCAGCTCCCCGTCATCGAGGGAGACCGGATCGCCGGCATCGTCAACGAGCGCGACCTGTTGAACTTCCTGGTCAACGGCGGTGATGCCAGCCAGCCGGTCGAGGCCTGCATCGAGACGCAGTTCGCCATCGTCGAGCCCGTCAACCGCGTCTCGCTCGTCGGCCAGCTCATCGCCAAGGACCTGACCGTGCTCGTGGTCCAGGACCACAAGCTCGTCGGCGTCATCACCAAGATCGACTTCATCGACTTCGTGTCGCAGCAGCTCTCGTGACACTACCAGCCGGCGGGGCGCGGCAAGGCGTCGGCCTCGTCGAGGTGCACGGTCAGGTAGCCCTCGGTCTCGACAAAGCCGAGCTTCGCATACAGCGCGCGGGCTGGCGCGTTGTCGGCGTTGACGACCAGTGACACCAGGTCGAAGCGCTCCAGCAGCCGCCCGCACAGTCCGCGCAGCGCCCTCGACGCCACCCCCGCACGCCGCGAACCGGGCGCCACCCAGATCCCCTCGAGCATCGCGGCGCCGTGGCCCGGGTGGGCGATGGCCGCCTTGAAGATCAGCCGGTCGGTCGCCGCATGGCGCAGGCACCACGACCGGCCCTTTTCGACCTGCACCCGCGCCGCGTGCCGGTAGCGCTCGACCTCCCACGGCTCGGCGGGCACGCCGAGCTCTTCGGCATGCATCCGGCATGAGGCGTCGAGCACGTCGTCGAGGTCGATCTCGTGGGCTCTGCGCACCGCGAGGCTGTCGGCTGTCGGCCAGGCCGGCCGCGCCAGCTCGCAGACGAGCTGGCTGACCTCGAACCGTGCCCGTCGGCCGTGGCGCTGGAGCCGCTGCCAGGCGGCGCGTGCGGGTGCCTCCGGGCCTGCGAGCAGCCTGGCGCTCAGCAGCCCCGGGTGGAGCAGGTCGATCGTGGCCGCGGCTGCCTCGGGCTCGCCGGCGACCCAGAGCGCGGAGCCGCCGAAGGAGAAGTTCGCGGCGAGCAGCCGCCCCTGCGCGAAGGCTCCGGTGACAAGCGCGGCGGCCGAGCCGTGCTCGAGCGCCCCGGCCTGCAGGGCTCCGAGCCCGATCACGTGGGAGCCTGGCCGGCGGCCGAGCAGGCGCAGCAGCGGCTCCCGGTCGCGCGGGGTCAGGGTCCTGAGCTCGAAGGGTGGTGGCGCGGGCTCCATGCGGGTCGTCCTTGCGCGTCGCGGCAGTCGGGGCAAGGGCGGTGCGGGGAGCGCCCCAAAACGCCGAAGCCCCCGCGGGGTGGCGGGGGCTTCGGGCGTGGGCTGGCGCCCTGGGGCGCCAGCTCGGCTCAATCAGGCAACGAAGCCGTCGAGGAAGCAGGTGATGCCGTCGGTCTTGACGAAGGCTCCCTTGCGGAAGAGCAGGTAGAAGCGCTTGAAGTCCTCGAAGTCGCTCTTGAGCGCGGCGATCATGTCGGCCTGGAAGAAGGCGTTCAGCAGGCTCGAGCTCGAGCGGTGGTAGAGGCGCCAGTCGCAGCCGTTGGTGAGGATGCCGAAGTCCCGGCCGGTCGAGCGGAGCAGCAGGTCGAGCTCGACGGCGGGCGGGATGCCGGCCTCGAGGGGCTTGGGCATCGGCGGGGCGGGGATGGGCTCCTCCCCCTCCTCGACCGGCGGGGGCGGCTTGGGCTCGACGAGCGAGTTGCCCGAGAAGTCGGAGCCCCACTCGACGGCGCGGACGATGCCGAGCGACTCGCGGAAGAAGGAGACCGAGCCGCGGACCGGCTCCGCCTCGTTGAACTCGGAGGCCGAGTCGAAGAGCACGTGATCGACCCGCGCGACGCGGCCGTCGGGCAGCTCGATCGGCTCGAAGACCGAGTGGGTGAAGCCGAGCGCGTGGAGCACAGGGCCCACCATGTAGTAGCGCGTCTCAACCGCGGTCGGGTTGCCGGCCAGCAGCGTCGAGTGCTTCTCAAAGGCCTCGCGGATGCGGTGGTAGGCCTCCTGCGCGGCGGCATCGGCTTCCTTCCACTCGGGCAGATCCTCGAGCGTCTCGAGACGCTCACCGTTGAAGAGGGGCCCACTGTTGAGGAAGATCGCGACCTCAGCCATCGTTCGAATCCTGTACCTGAAAGCGACAAAGCCGGCCCGAGCACCGGGACCGGCCAAAAAGTGCGCCGGGGCTTATGGATCAAGTGCACGTGCCATGTCAAGCGCACGCCGCCCACGCGCGCCACCCCGGGCAGCAAGCCGGCCTCACCGCGCCGCGCCGACCTCGACGACGCACCCCGGCGTCGCGACTCCCTGCCCGTCGCCCACCACGCAGGGCACCGGCCGGCCATCGAGCACCAGCGTCAGCCGCCAGCGCGCAGCGCTCGGCACCGCCGACAGCGAACGCATCTGCAGCGCACGGCCGCCCGGCAGCGTCGACAGCGGCAGCAGCCCACGGTAGCCCCGGAGCAGCTCCGGCGCGCCGCCCGACTCCGCCGACGCCAGCAGATCGAGCACCCCGGGCAGACTGGGTGCGCCCTCTGCCCGCTCCACGCCCGCGAGCAGCCACCCCGACTCGTGCGACACCCCGCACAGCCTCACCCCGACCGCCGGCCACGACGCCAGCGGACGGCAGCCCAGCGCCGCCTCGCTGAACGACGCCCAGGCCGTCGGCACCGGCTCCCGCGTGAGCAGCGCCAGCCGGCCGACGCCGGCTGTCCGCACCAGGTGAAACCCCTGCGTGCCCACCAGCCGCGCGCCGAGCGACTCGAAATCGCGGCCGTACAGCGCGATCCAGCGCAGGTCCGGAAGCGGCTCCTGCCGATGCAGCGCCAGCGCGACCGCCTCGGTCACCTCGATCCCCGCACGGTCGGCCACCGGTGCCGCCAGGCTGAAGGGCACCGCCGCAGGCACCCCGCGCGGGATCTCGGCCACCAGCGCATGCATCGACTCGTAGACGGGCCGTCCGCGCGGCGTCAGCACCGCCTTGCCCTCTGCATCGACCGCCTCGAACCGGTCTCGCACGTACCGTCCCCCGGTCGGCGCCGCGCTGCTGGCCAGGTGCAGCGCCGTGGCCGCCGCGACCATCGCGACCAGCTCGCGCCGCCTCGGACCGCCGGCCACGACCATCGCCCGGGCGCCGGCCACCACCGCCACAAGC
>JBILLP010000302.1:0-4923 GCA_044376025.1 Bradymonadia bacterium | reverse complement strand
GCTTCGCTCCATGAGGTCAGCAGCGCGCTGAGCTCGTCCCACCTGCGTCCACGCCGCAGGATGTGGACGAGCCCCTCACGGGCGGGGCCGAACCCGGGGGCTGCCTCGAGCACCGAATGGTAGGCGGCGACAGCTCCCGGCGTGTCGTCGAGCTTCTCGTCGAGAAGGCGTGCAGCCTCGACCCGCAGACTCGACGCCTCGTCACCCTCGGCGGCCGCGGCTGCCAGACGAAGCGACTCCGCCAGCGCGGGCCAGTCCGACAGCGCCCGGTCGAGCCGCACCACCTCGGTCAGCGAGGGCTCTGAGCGGGTGAGCACCCGTACCTCGCGCCAGAGCGCGCGGGCCGCGAGCGGATCGTCGAGATCCCGCTCCGCCGCGAGCGCGGCGCGCGGCACAAGCTCGACGCAGCCCTCGACGCCGTGACCCTCGACCGCGGCCAGAAGTTGTGTCGCGAGGTCGTGCCGCTGCCCCGTCGCCTCGGCGAGCCGGTCGAGATCGTCGAAGACCTCGACGGCGCCCTGGGGGTGAGCAAGCGATCCGACCAGCATCCGGTAGGCTCGCTCGCGGTCCCCGAGCTCAGCCTCGAGCAGCCTGGCCCCTTCGCGCCGCAGGCGAAGCGCCGCTGCCGCATCGGCGCCCCGGAGCGCGGCCTCGATGGCCCGGACCGCCTCGCGCGAACGACCGGCAGCCACCAGGTGGCTCGCGGCGGCAAGTCCGGCAGCGGCGCCGGCATCCTCATCGTCCAGCGCATCGACGAGGGCGTTTAGGGCGTCTGGCGCCGACTCCGAACCGGGGTCCAGTTCAAGCGCGGCCGCGAAGTGGCCGACGGCGGCGGCGAGGTCACCGAGTCGATCCCTGAAGATCCGCCCCAGCTGGGACTCGAGGGCTGCCCGAGCGGCGGGGGCAGCCTCGACCTGCAGGAGCCGCTCCGCGCAGGCGGCCGCGATCGTCCATTCGTCGAGCCTCGAGGCGACCTCGAGCGTCAGTCGATTCGCCGGCGTGAGGTCCGCGTGCTCCGAGAGCACGTCAAGCAGCAGGTCGAGCGCGCGCTCAGCCGAACCCGTGCGGTTGGCGAGGACCTCCGCGAGCCTGACGTGAAGCGCCTGCCGCTGGTCACCCTCGCTCGCGGCGACACGCGCATCGAGGATCCGCGCCAGGTCAGCCCACGCCCCACGGGCGCTGTACCGCCGGTCGAGGGCGGCCAGCGACTCAGCGTCGGATGCGTCAGCCGCGAGGACCTCCTCGTGGAGCTCGACAGCCCTGGCATCATCGTCGATGTCGTCGTCGCAAAGCCGGGCAGCCGCCTTGACGACGCGCGTCCTCACAGGCCCTCGATCGAGCCGCGAGCGCACCGTGAGGAGCCGCTGCGCCCAGGACTCCTCGATCTGCGCCGACGACGCGAGCGCTGCTGCCCGTTCGAGCTTCGACGGGTCGCCGGGGTCCGCCTCGAAGGCATCTGCCGCCCACCTGAAGGCGCTCTCGATGTCCGAGGCAGGGCCCGCGTTCAGCACCACGAGGCGCTCCTTGGCCGCGACCGCCTCGGGCAGGCCAGGCTGCCGCGCGAGCACCTCGAGGATCCGGATCTCGTCTTCAACCGCGCCCGCAGCCTCGAACACGCGCGCGAGCTCGACGGCGGGCCTCGCATCGTCCGGGTCCCGCGAGAGCCAGCCTGTCCATGCGGCGGAGACCATGTCGTGGTCGCGGAGCCGCGCATCAGCCCACGCCGCAACCCGGCCGGTCAACGTCGGCAGCTCCGCAAGGGCCACCACCTCGATGCGCGCGAGCCCCGCCTCGACGACCTCGGGCCAGAGCGAGAAGTCGTCGGCCAGGGGCACCACGACGGACTCGTCCGACAGCGTCACCAGTACCTCGGCGACAGCGCGACGGGCCTCCGCGTGCGACGGGTCCGCCTCGAGGATGCGACGCCACAGGGGGAACGTCTCGCCGGGTGCGCCGCCCTGCGCGACGAGGATCTGCGCCTGCCGGAGCAGGTTCGAGGTCGCGGCGGCCCCGACGAGGGCGGGCAGCGCTGCCCGGAGGACCCGGAGCAGGCCGTCGGTATCGCCGCTCGCCGAGTAGAACGCCTCGAGCGCGGCAGCCGTCTCTGCATCGGCACCTGCCGTCTCCTCGAGGAGACGCGTCCGAAGGCCGGCCGCGAGTGCGGAGTCACCCATGCGGTCCTCGGCGACCGACGCAGCCTCCCGGAGCAGCGCAATGCGCTGGTCGCCAACCGCAGTCTCAACGGCCGCCTCAAGCGCGTGCAGCAGCCGAGGCCAGTCGCCACGTTCAGACTGCAGCCGCCTCAGCGACTCGAGCGTCGTCGCGTCACCCGGGACAAGCGCGAGGATCTGCTCCAGCAGGGCGATCGCCTGTACCGGCTGCCCGAGCCTCGATGCCCAGGCATCGGCGGCCCGCCGCAGCAGCGCGACGCGATCACCCCGGTCGCGAACCGACGGCGCGTGGGTCGAGAGCAGCACAACGAGGTCGTTCCAGCGACCCGCCGCCTGGTAGCGCTCGGCGAGCGCCTCGACCGCCTGCAGGTTCCCGGGGTCGACCAGCAGGATCTGGTTCAGCGTGTTGACGACCATGACCGGCAGCCGGAGCTGGTCGCGGTACACCTCTGCCACGCGCTGCAGCAGCTCGACCCGCTCCGAGGTCTGCGCGTCGTCGAGCGCGGTCAGCTCCTCCTTGAGGAATTCGAGCACCGCGTTCCACTTGCCGGCGTCGTAGAGCAGCCTGCGCAGCGCCTCCCGGGCCGGGGGGCACCCGGGTTCGAGCTTGAGGAGGTGCCGCCAGACGTCAATCGCCTTGTCGGCGCTCTTGAGTTCAAGCTCTGCGACGCGCGCCATCTCCGTCGAGACCGCGAGGCGCTCCGCCGGATCGGTGGTCACGTCACGTAGCGACTGGCAGGCCTGCACGAGGCGTCGCGGATCGCCGGAGGCCCGGGCGAAGTCGCAGTAGAAGCGCAGCATCGCGAGGTTCCGCGGCTCGACGGCGCGCAGCCGCCTGAAGGTGCGCTCGGCACGCTCAGGATCTGCGAGCCGCTGCGCGTAGATCTCGGCGAGCCTCTCCAGGAGCCCAAGCAAGGCGTCGGGCCTCTGGGTCGCCTTGATCGCGGCCTCGAAGCGCCCTGCGAGGGCCTCCCATTCGCCCGTGCGGCCGAGCCGCTCCGCGAGCACCTCGAGCAGTCCGAGGTCGTCGGGCTGCTCTGCGTGGAGCGCAACCAGCTCGCTTTCGGCGCGAGATGACAGCGTCTCGGGATCGGTGTGGCGCGCGGAGGCCACACTCACGCGGGACTCCCCGGTCGCGTTGGCGCGGAGCCCGGCAAGCGCCTCGCTGAGCTTCAAGGGCGAACCGGGTTCGGCCACGACGACCGGGCGCGACACGGGCCGCGCCGGGGCCCGGCCCTCAAGGCCCTGCTCCTGCGGCGCCGCCTGGCCGCTGGGTTCAACGCGCTTCTCGTCACCATCGGACGGGTCCGCCCACTCGACGCGGGCCTGCTGCACCGCCTCGCTCCCGGGATCGACCTCGCTGGCGCGCTGCAGGTAGCTCTCTGCGCTCCGGGCATCGCGGAGGTCGTTGCGGTGAAGCCGGGCGATCTCGACGAGCAGCACCGCCTGCTGCGCGGGGCTGCGGGTGACCTGGAGCTGCAGCTCGTAGAGTCTCTGCACGAGCTTCCAGTTGCGCTGCACCCGGTAGATGGACCGCGCGCACTCGAGCGCGCGGCTGTTCTGGGGCCAGAGCTTGAACGCCTGCTGGTAGTTCAGCATCGCCTGATCTGTGCGGGCGAGCTTGAACTCCCAGACCTCTCCGGCCTTGACGAGGGCAGCCGACCGCTCGCCCGCCTCGCGCCCGGTCGTCAACGCCTCGAGCGCGATCGGAAGTCGACTCCAGAGCGACGGGTCCTCGTGAGAGAGTGCCTCGCCGAACGCATCGAACAGCGATGCCAGCTCGCGCCAGGATCCAGCCTCGATCAGGCTGTCTGCCGCGAGTTCGAAGGCCTCCCGGTCCAGCGGGTTCCGGTACAGCCGTTCGAGCGCATCATCGACGATCACGGACATGGCAGGCACCTGACGGACGCGCAGGGTTCGACGACCGCTCCCTCGTCTCCCGGGACAAACACGGTCACCAACCTGCCCGGAGCCTCGAACCCCCGGCAGGACTCGGCGTCGCTTACCAAAGCGCCTTCGATCCCGCCACGCTCTCGCTCACGCCCGGCGCCGGCCAAGCCGGGCGCTCCGCCTAGGCGACGTCGCGCTCCCGGGGGCCGGCCTCCCCGGCGAGCCTGGCAAGCCGTGCGGGCGTCAACCCCAGGCGCACCAGGAACGGCAGCCCAAACGCCACCTGCACGACAAACTGCACTGCGTTCTGCACCAGCGACAGCGCCAGACCCGTGGCCCCCAGGGCCGCCGCCGGCACGTAGAGACGCAGCCCCTCGATCATGAAGAACTGAAAGTTGCCAAGGTATCCCGGACCGCTCGGCACCATCAGGCCGACCACGAGCGTGGCCAGCAGGCCGAAGCCGCCGAGCAACGGCACCTCGAGGCCGTACCCCCTTGCGAGCCACCACATGCCTACCGCGTTGAGGCTCCAGTAGACGACCGTGAGCGCCAAGAAGGTGACGAGCTGGCCCCCCTCGCGCAGCGTCGACACCCCGCGCAAGAAGGTCGTCGCGAGCCTGGCGATCGCCGCCGCGGGGCCGGGCGCGATGCGGCCGACCGTCATCGTGAGCAGCCGCTCTGCGGCAGCCGGAGCCGCAGCAAAGAGCCCAAGGACCAGGGTCGCTCCGCTGAAGATCGCCAGGCTCACCCATCCGGCACCGCGGACGGTCTCTGACGCCGGCTGCGGCGAGGTCGCGACGGCCGCGAAGAGCAGCGCCGTGATGATGAGCCCGTCGAGCACACGCTCGACCACGGCGGTCCC
>JBILLP010000301.1:0-4944 GCA_044376025.1 Bradymonadia bacterium | reverse complement strand
AGCCTCAGCCCGGGCCGCCCGAAGACGACGACGTCGCAGGCAGAGGCGCGGGGTGGGAAGGCCGCCAGCACAAGCCCGGGCGGCTGCTCCGCGGGCACGTCCTTGAGCGAGTGCACCGCGAGGTCGACGCGGCCGTCGAGCAGCGCCTGCTCGATCTCCTTGACGAAGAGCCCCTTGCCGCCGACCTCGAGCAGCGGCCGGTCCTGGATGCGGTCGCCCTCGGTGCGGATGATCTCGCGCTCGACGACCAGGCCGTCGAAGGCCTCGCGCAGCAGCCGCGTGATGTGGTCGGCCTGCCAGAGCGCGAGCGGGCTGCCGCGGGTGCCGATGCGGACAAGCTTCTTCATGCGGGTTCCCCTTGTGGGTGGCGGCGCGTCACGACCGGGTCCGCTCGGCGACGCCGGCGACCCGGGCCGCCTCGTCGTTGGCGTTGTTGCCGTCTCCGAGCGCAAAGAGCGCGTGCACGGCGTTGACGAGCGGCGCCTGCGAGCCCCCGGCCGACGCCTGCCGGAGCGCGACGGTGGGCTCGTGCAGGATCTTGTTGACGAGCTGCAGGGTGACCTTCTCGACCGCCTCGCGCGCCTCGGGGGTCAGCGCCCCACCGCGCAGCAGCTTCTCGACCTCGGCGTCGCGGATGCGGGTCAGCTTCTCGCGGAGCTCGACGATGGTCGGGACCACGGCATGTTCGGCGAACCAGCGCTGCATCGAGGCGACCTCATCCTCGACGATGCGCTCGGCCTTGGCGGCCTCGAGCTGCCGTGTGCGCAGGTTGGCATCGACGACGCGCTCGAGGTCGTCGACGTCGAAGAGGAAGACGTTCTGGAGCTGGTCGCAGCGCGGCTCGATGTCGCGGGGCACGGCGATGTCGATCATGAAGAGCGGCCTGAACCTGCGCCGCGCGACGACCTCACGGAGCTGGTCGTACCGGATGACGAAGGACTGGGCGCCGGTCGACGAGATGACGATGTCGACCTCGCTGAGCAGCTGCGGCAGCGCGTCGAGGCCGTGGGGGGTGCCGTGGAGCTCCTGAGCGAGCCGGCGGGCGTTGTCGAGGCTGCGGTTGCAGATGTCGACCTGGCGGGCGCCGGCCTGGATGAGGTGCCTGACGGCGAGGCCGCCCATCTTGCCGGCGCCGACGACGAGGACACGCTTGCCATCGAGCTTGCCGAAGACCTTTCGGGCGAGCTCGACGGCGGCGAAGCTGATCGAGACGGCGTGCTCGGCGATGCCGGTCTCGGTGCGGACGCGCTTGGCGACCTTGAGCGCCTGCGAGAAGACGCGGTGCAGGACCGGGCCGGCGGTGCCGGTGCCGGTGCTGCGGGCGAAGGCCTCCTTCACTTGGCCGAGGATCTGCGACTCCCCGAGCACCAGCGAGTCGAGCGAGCTCGAGACCCTGAAGAGGTGGCGCAGCGCGTCGGCGCCGTGGTGGGTGTAGGCGTGGCGCTGCAGCCAGTCGTCGCCGACGCCGAAGCGGGCCTTGAAGTGGGTGCGGAGCCGCTCGGGGTCGCGGGTGGCAACGAGCCACTCGACGCGGTTGCAGGTCGAGACGATCGCGGCCTCGTCGGCGCCGGCGGCCTGCACGACGCCTTGCAGCAGCTCGGGGATGCGCTCCTCGGGCACGGCGACCCGCTCGCGCTCCTCGACGGGCGCGGTGCGGTGGCTGGCACCGAGCAGGAGCAGCTCTCCGCTCAACGCGGGCCTCCGGCGGCGTAGATGCCGAGCACGCCGTAGCCGACGAGGCAGCCAGCGACCGTGAGCCAGGCGGCCTGGCGACCGCCCCACCCGGTGGCGATGCGCGACTGGATGACGGCGGCGAAGACCGCCCAGGCGACGAGCCCGAGGATGATGCGGAGGTCGAAGCCGGTGTGGGCGACCCCGAAGGCCCAGACCACGCCGAGCACGACGGCGACCGAGTAGGTCAGAAAGCCGCCGAGCACGAGCTTGTACTGGGCGGAGTCGAGCTCCTCGAGGCTCGGCAGCCGCTGGAAGAGGACGCCGAAGCGGCGCTCGCGCAGCATGCGGTCCTGAACGAGGTAGAGCGCGGCGAAGATGGCGGCGATGCCGAACATGGCGAGGCCGAGCACGGCGAGGCCGATGTGGATGAGCAGCAGCCCCTGCGACGACGAGAGCGGTGGGGCGGTGCGAGCCTGCTCGAGGAGGAAGGCTGCGAGCAGGCCGGCGCCGGCGGGGGCGACGAGTGCGCCGGCGACGCGCACGGCGGCGAAGCGCTGCACCGCGAGGAAGACAGCGCCGAGCACGGTGGCGAGCAGCGCGAAGACGTCTCCGACCTGGAGGAGCGCGGGCGCGCCGTCGCGGACCCCCAGCATGGTGGTGAGCACGGCCGACAGCACGACGGCGACGACGAGGGTGCCGAAGGCGAGCGGCCGCGGGCGCGGCGTCTCCGAGGCGACGTCGCCGACATACAGCACGGTGCTCGTCGCGAAGGCGACGATGGCCGCGATCGCGATCGCCGTCACCATCGGGGCACCCTCAGGCGGTGCGGCGCATCGGCCCGGGGATCTCCTCGAGCCGCGGGTTCACGATGCGGTTGTGTTCGTCGACGAGCACGACGGTGGGCTTGTGCTGGCGCGCATGCTCCTCGGCGACATCGGTGAAGGTGGCGATGATGACGCGATCGCCCTTCTTCATGAGGTGGGCGGCGGCGCCGTTGACGCAGCAGACGCGCGAGCCGCGCTCGCCCTCGAGGGCGTAGGTCTGGAGCCTGGTGCCCCGCGTGACGTTCCAGATGTGGACCATCTCGTAGGGAAGGATGTCCGCCTTCTCGAGCAGGTCGGGGTCGAGGGTGACGGAGCCTTCGTATTCCAGGTCGGCGTCGGTGATCGTCGCCCGGTGGATCTTCGACTTGAACATCGTGCGGGACATGGGGACCTCGTCCGTGGACCGGAGGGTGGCGCTCCTTTGGGGATGCGCCCCCGCCGGAGGGAGCGTACGATGCCGGTGGCCGACCCCCGCGGGTCTGACCGGCCCTGTCCGCATAGCGGCGATGGCCGGGAGGTCAAGCCAACGTCTTGCGGGCGCGTGGTTGCGACAAGGCGACGCGAGCGTTAGCGCCCGAGGCCGGGCCGTGAGCCCGGTACACAACCCCTGCCGAGAGGCCACCCGATGAAGACACTGTTCTGCTGCTCCCTGCTCGCCTTGACCCTGGTCGCCCCGGCCGCCCGTGCCGATGGGCAGTGCTCGAAGCCCTCAGCGGAGAATGCCGCGGAGGCGCCGTCACAGCCCGCGGCCGAGAAGGCGCCCGAGTCGACGTCGCAGCCGGCCGCGGAACTGCCGACGATGACGGCGGAGCAGGTCAAGGAGGCGCTCGCCAAGGGTGAGGTCACGCCGGTCGACGTCAACGGCGCCGACACCCGCTCGGAGTACGGCATGGTTCCGGGCGCGCTGCTGCTCGGCGACGACGGCTCAACGGTCGCCACGCTCGGCGAGGACAAGGCGCGCGCGCTCGTGTTCTACTGCGGCAGCGAGCGTTGCGGCGCCGCGCCCCGCGCAGCCGCGGCCGCCGTCGAGCTCGGCTACACCAACGTGTCGGTGATGAAGGTCGGCATCCGCGGCTGGGCTGCCGCCGGGTTCGACGTCACCAAGCCCGCCACGAACTGAATCCCCTCGCGGGGGTGTGTGTCTTCGAGGCGCAAGCCCGCACACACACACCCGCGCGACGCCGTCCGGCTCGGGGCTTTCGAATCGCCGGGACGAAAAAAAATCCTCCACCCTCGCTTGACAAAGGTCTCCAACCTCATCAACTTCGGCCTCGGCATCCAGACGCGTGGAGGGACGAAACCCTTTGAAGCGCGACCAACCGACCCAATGGGGGGCACGGTGGTACAGTTTCGGCGATGCCAGGAGGTCAGCATGAGAAGTCGTGAGGTCGAGAACGTGCCGACTGCGCCGGGGCGGATGCCCTCTGCGTTCGAGCTCCCCGCCGACGTGGTCGCGTCGTTGGAGCGTACTGCCGTCGCAGAGGAGGCGCATGCGGCGGAGAAGGAGGCGGAGCGCTTGAAGGAGCTCGAGGAGGAGCGCGCGAGGGCGGCCCGCCTGGCGGCTCTTCCGAAGCCCGTGTCCTACACGCCGGCTGAGGACGTGGCCTTCATCTTCCGCTGGGCCGCGGCCTTCAAGGCCAATGGCGGGTTCAAGCGCTCGAAGGGGCTGCCGGTCTGGGTGTGGCACCGCATGCAGCTCCACCCCGACGGCTCGATGACGCTCAGGAGCGCCGGAAACTCCTACATGACGGCGAGGTTCCACATCAGCAGCGAGCGTGAGTTCTTGCAGCGGATCCCCAACATGGCCTCGGACTTCGCAGACTTCCTGCGTATCGACGGCGGGTGGAGCTTCATTCGCGGCGACTGGTCCCGGCATCAGCAGGCCAAGCGCGATGCCCAGGGAGTCATCGTCGAGACGCGCGATGCCGCTCGGGCCGCACACGCCAACGTCAAGGTCGCGCAGGACCGGGCCGTCGAGGCTGCGCGGGCCGTCGAGGCCGCGAAGGCCGCCGCCGTCGCCGCCGACGCCGCGTTCGCGGCCGCGGAGGCAGCCATGGTCGAGCTCAAGAAGCTCGACTCGGGCGGCTACGTCAGGGCTCGCGTCAACACGGACACCGGGACCGACGTGAACGCCGAGACCAGCGCCAGCGCCGAGACGGGAGCCGCACCTGTCGGTGAGACACACAGCGAGAACAGCCCCGCGTCAGCAGGCTGATCCCGTCGGGTTCTCGCCGCCGCAACGCCCCGCCCACACACCGAACGAACGCTCGGTGTGTGGGCGGGGCGCGGCGCCGAAACCCGGATTTTCGGGATTTCTCGCCCCGATGGGACGGCTCCGCCGGTCAGTCTTCGCCCTGCGCTCGGGCGTAGGCAAGCGCTCCGTCGTGGGTCTCGAGCTTCTCGACGTGCATCCACCGGAACTCTCCGCCGATCTTCGCGAGCAGTG
>JBILLP010000299.1:0-4947 GCA_044376025.1 Bradymonadia bacterium | reverse complement strand
TTTTTCTCGGGCAGGTAGGCCTCGGCCATGCGCGAGAAGACCTCGTCGGTGATCTGCGCGGGCGACGGCGGGGCGGCGGCGGGTGCGGCCGGCGCGGGAGCCGCCGGGGCGGGCGCCGACGCGGCGGCGAGGCGGGCCTGCACCTCCTTGGCGCCCTTCGTCATGTCGAAGGCGGTGGCGTAGCGCATCAGGTCGGCCATGTTGGTCGCCTTGATCTTGCCGCCCATGAAGGCCTTTTCGGCCTTCTCCTTGCCGGTGACGATGCCGATGAAGGTGTCGGCCGACGCGAAGGTGATCACGCAGGTCGGCTCGCCCTGGCGGCCCTTCTGCGTCTTCACCTGCCCGCCCGACACGTTGACCGTGTACTCGCCGATGCCGGTGATCTCGAAGATGAGGTTGGCGCTCCAGCCGGCGCCCTTCTCGGGCAGGTAGGCCTCGGCCATGCGCGAGAAGACCTCGTCGGTGATCTGCGCGGGCGACGGCGGGGCGGCGACCGGCGCGGCGGCGGCCACCACGGCGGTGGTCGGCGCGGGTGCGGCGGCGGCGCCGAGTGACTCGATCTCGGGGAGCCGCCGGGCGATCTCCTTCGGGGTCCAGTCGCCGTCGGCGCGCGTGGCACCGGGCGTCAGCAGCATCTTGTACTCGATCAGCTCGGGGCCGTGGCAGCCAAAGGTTCGGCCGGTGACCTCGCTGGCGAGGTCGCTGGCGAGGAAGACGACCATCGGCGAGACGAACTCGGGCTTGAGGTCGGCGGACACCATCTCGATGTCCTCGGTCATGCGGGTCTTGGCGATCGGCGCGATGCAGTTGGCGCGGATGCGGGAGCGCTGGAGCTCCATCGCGATGACCTGTGTGAACGACCAGATGCCGGCCTTGGCGGCGGCGTAGTTCGACTGGCCGTAGTTGCCCTTGAGGCCGGCGATCGAGGTGGTGTTGATGATGCTGCCGCCGTTTCCGCCCTCGATCATGGCCGGCAGGCAGGCGCGCGTGACGAGCATCGTGCCGGTGAGGTGGACGGCGATGACGGCGTCCCACTGGTCGCGCGTCATCTTGATGAAGGTCTTGTCGCGCAGGATGCCCGCGTTGTTGACGAGGATGTCGATGCGCCCGAAGGCGTCGAGGGCCGACTTGGCGATGCCGGCCGCGCCATCCTCGGTCGCGACGTTGTGAAAATCGGCGACCGCCTTGCCGCCGGCGGCGACGATCTCGGCCACGACCTGCTCTGCCGGGCTGCTGCCAGCGCCCGAGCCGTCGCGGGAGCCGCCGAGGTCGTTGACCACGATCGAGGCGCCCTCACGGGCGAGCTGCAGCGCGTGGCTGCGTCCGAGTCCGCCACCGGCGCCGGTGACGATGGCTACCTTGCCGTCGAGAAGTCCCATGTTGTCTACTCCGAACCAGGTGTGAGATGAGTGGAAGCGGCGCTCAGTCGACCTTGCGGTCGATGATGGTGGCGACGCCCTGGCCGAAGCCGATGCAGAGGGTCGCCAGCCCGTAGCGCAGGTCGCGGCGCTCGAGCTCGTGCAGCAGTGTGGTGATCAGGCGCACGCCGGAGCAGCCGAGCGGGTGGCCGAGGGCGCAGGCGCCGCCGTTGACGTTGGTACGCTCGAGGTCGCCGCCGGTCTCCGCGGCCCAGGCGAGCACGACGGGCGCGAAGGCCTCGTTGACCTCGAAGAGGTCGATGTCGCCGATCGACAGGCCTGCCCTGGCGAGCGCCTTCTGCGTCGCGGGGATGGGCCCGGTGAGCATGATCGTGGGGTCGACGCCCGAGATGGCGGTCGCGACGATCCGGGCGCGCGGCCGGGCGCCGAGGGCGCGGGCGCGGTCGGCGGAGGCGAGCACGATCGCGGCGGCGCCGTCGGAGATCTGGCTCGACGAGGCGGCGGTGATGACACCGTCACCCTTGAAGGCCGGCTTGAGCTTCGCGAGCTTCTCGACGGTGCTGCCCTCGCGCGGCCCCTCGTCGCGGGTGACCACGATCGGCTGGCCGTCGGGGGTGGTCGTCTCGACGGCGACGATCTCGCGGTCGAAGTAGCCGGCCGCCTGCGCCGCGAGCGCCCGCTCGTGGCTGCGCGCGGCGAACTCGTCGAGCTGCGTGCGCGAGAAGCCCCACTTCTGCGCGATCAGCTCGGCCGACAGGCCCTGCGGGATCAGGTCGAAGCGCTCGGTGAGCTTCTCGGAGATCTCCGCGGCATCGGAGCCCATCGCGATGCGGGACATCGACTCGACGCCGGCGGCGATGGCGACATCTTGCTGCTCGGAGATGATGGCCTGCGACACGAAGTTCAGGGCCTGCAGGCTCGAGCCGCACTGGCGGTTGACCGAGGTGCCGGCGACGGTGACGGGGTAGCCGGCGATCAGCGCGGCGACGCGGGCGATGTTGAAGCCCTGCTCGCCGATCTGGGTGACACAGCCCATCACCACGTCGTCGATCGACCCGTCGGGCACGACCGCACGCTGTCGGAGGGCGGCGAGCGGCAGCGCCGCGAGCTCGTCGGCACGGATGCCGGAGAGGGCGCCGTTGCGCTTGCCAATGGGCGTTCGGACGGCGTCGAGGATGACAGCCTGGGCCATATCGGTCTCCTGGGTGGGGCGGCCGACCCCTGCCGGCCGCGTCGAGAGGCGAGCGGTTCTGCGCCGTTTGTCGCAGCGCGTCAATGCCCGAGTTGCGGGGCTTCACTCCGCGCGGGAGGCCGAGGGGCCCGACGGCCCGGCTCAGCCGCCCGCGTCGTCGAGCGGGCGGTCGGCGCTGACGCCGAGGTCGCGCAGCAGGCCGCTCTCGACGTCGAAGATCCAGCCGTGCACGACAAGCGCCTGGCCTCGCCCCCACGCGGCGCAGAGGATCCGGTTGCGTCGCAGCGCCGCGACCTGCGCCTCGACGTTGAGCTCACAGAGGCGGCGCCAGCGGCTCTCGAGGGCGGGGAGCGTGTCGAGCTCGGCCCGGTGCGCATCGGCAACGCGGCGGATCCCCGAGACCCAGCCCTCGAGCGGCTCGGGCTGCACCTCGCCAAGCGCGGCGAGCACGCCCCCGCACCGCTCGTGGCCACACAGGATGATGTGGCGCACACGGAGCCGGTCGACGGCGTACTGGAGCACGGACTGGCTGTTGCGGTCGTCGTCGGGCACGAGGTTGCCGACGTTGCGGTGCACGAAGACGTCGCCGGGCGGCAGTCCGACGATGATGTTGGCCGGCACTCGGCTGTCGGAGCAGCCGATCCAGAGGAAATCGGGGTCCTGGCCCTGGCCGAGCCTGCTGAAGAAGTCGGGCTCGCGCTCAACCTGCCGCCGCGCCCAGGCACGGTTGTTGTCGAAGAGTTGGGGCAGGAACCGCATCGGTAGCTCCGTCTCGGTGCCGCCTCGCCGTGGTGGCGGGATGGTCACCGGCGTCCGACTATCCATGACCGTGCGGGCCCGCCAGCGGCATTGCGTCGCGTCGCCGCCTGAGGCGCCGCCGGGCGACCCGGTTACCTTGATTCCAGTCGGAAGGCGTGCGAATTGGGGGGCCTCGTCGATCATCGCGGTCCGCTCTGTCGGGCTGCCCCCCTTCATGTCCCCGGTGACCCATGACCTCAACACGTATTGGACTGGCAGCCCTGCTCGCCCTCGGCCTTCTCTCGGGCTGCGACGATGGCGGCGGCGACGGCGGCGGCGACCCCGTCTGCGGCAACGGCACGACCGAGCAGGGCGAGGCCTGCGACGACGGCAACACGACCGACGGCGATGGGTGCAGCGCGAGCTGCCAGACCGAGTCGGCCACCTCGGAGACGAGCTGTACCAACGGCACCGACGACGACGGAGACGGCGACACCGACTGCGATGACGCCGACTGTGCGGGCAACGCCGCCTGCCAGTCGACGTCGGAGGACTGCGCGACACCGGGCGATGAAGATGGCGATGGTGCCGCCGACTGCGACGACACCGACTGTGCCGAGGCCCCCGCCTGCCAGCCGACCGAGGACTGCGCGACCCCCGGCGACGAGGACGGCGACGGCGACGCCGACTGCGACGACACCGACTGCGCGACCGCCGAAGGCTGCTTCGAGGTCTGCGACGACGGCACCGACAACGACGGCGACGGTGACGCCGACTGCGACGACGCCGACTGCAGCGACGCGGTGGCGTGCGAGGCGGTGTGCGGCAACGGCGAGGTCGAGGCCGGCGAGGCCTGCGACGATGGCACCGACAACTCCGACACCGACCCCGACGCCTGCCGGAACGACTGTACGCTGCCCGCCTGCGGTGATGGCGTCACCGACACCGCGGAGCAGTGCGACAGCGGCGACGCCAACTCCGACACCGAGGCCGACGCCTGCCGCACCACCTGCGAGCTGCCGACCTGCGGCGACAGCGTGATCGACGGCGACGAGGGTTGCGACGATGGCGACGGCAACTCCGACACCGAGCCCGACGCCTGCCGCACCACCTGCCAGCCCGCAGGCTGCGGCGACAGCGTGCTCGACGGCGGCGAGACCTGCGACGACGGCGACGCCAACTCCGACAGCCTGACCGACGCCTGCCGCACCTCGTGCGAGCGGGCCGGCTGCGGCGACGGCGTGCGCGACACCGGCGAGTCGTGCGACAACGGCGCCGACAACGGCAACGCGCCCGACGCCTGCCGCCTCGACTGCCGCGTCGCGGGCTGCGGCGACGGCATCGTCGATGGCGGCGAGGCCTGCGACAGCGGCGCGGCCAACTCCGACACCGAGCCCGGCACCTGCCGCACCACGTGCGTGCTGCCGACCTGCGGCGACGGCGTCGTCGATGACGGCGAGGAGTGCGACACCGCCGACGAGCGCTCCGACACCAACCCCGACGCCTGCCGCGTCGACTGCCGGCTGCCGACCTGCGGCGACAACGTGGTCGACCGCGGCGAGGGCTGCGACACCGGTGACCGACGCTCCGACACCGAGCCCGACGCCTGTCGCTCGACCTGCGAGCCGGCCGGCTGCG
>JBILLP010000300.1:0-4947 GCA_044376025.1 Bradymonadia bacterium | reverse complement strand
CGCGCCTGTTCGAGTTGAGCCGGGCGATCCTCGAGCGTCGGGTCGATGAGGCCCTCCTCTCCGTGGACCGCGTCGCAGCCTTCGGCGGAGACATCGGTCACTACACCGAGCAGCTGATTGCGCACATACGCGATCTTACCGTCGTGCGCGTGGCCCCGACCCGTCGAGACCTCACTGCCCTGTCCGATGCCGAGCATGAGGAAGCCAGGGCCCAGGTCTCAGCCCGCTCCACGGAGCTGCTGCAGCGCATGTTCGAGGAGCTTGTCGCGGGAGCCGATGCGATCTCGCGCTCGCTCTTCCCGAGGCTGCTGCTTGAGATGGCCATCGTGAGGCTCTGCGCGATGGAGGAGCTCGCCCCGCTCGACGACCTGATCGCAAGGTTTGATGCGATCGCCGGGGGTCGAAAGCTCCCCGCGGGTCGAAGCTCAGCCGGCTCGACCGGATCGGCGCCCGCAGAGAGCCCACGCACCGGGCAGCCGACCAGCGGCCTCGGCACGACGCCTTCGCCTGTCGCCAAGCCCGTTGCCCACGAGCCGCCTTCTCTGGTGGCGTCGGGCGCGTCGGCCCCCGGGCCGACGCCCGTGGCACCCGGCCCGGTCTCGCCGGCGCCCGCCCCGGAGCCCGTTGTTGCGCCGGCGCCCCGGGAGGCGGCAATCACACCGCCCGTTGCGGCATCGGTGGACGATGCCCCGCAAGCGCGCCCGGCGGATGCGGCGGTGGCGGTCGAAGCGCCCCCGCGCACCGACGACGCCGCACCGGCGGAGCCGGTCGGCGCAGAGGCTTGGCGGGGGTTGGTCGACGATCTGCGCCGGCTCGATGCGCGTCTGGGTAACCTCCTCGCCAATGCCTGGTTCCTCGCCGGGGACACTGGCGGCATCCGGATCGCCCTTCCCCAGATCCTGCGGTCGAAGGTCTCGAAGGCAGATCATGCCATGGTTGCGGAGGCGGCGTTGACGCGACTAGGCGTCCAGACGCCTGTGGTAGTCGTCGATGAATCGTCGGTCAGCCAGGCGGACTTGGCCGAAGGGTACCGGCTCTCTGACGTTGAGTACCGAGAACAGGATGAGAGGCAGCTGCTCGCGGAGACGGCGCTGCGCGAACACCAGGTGACCCAGGCCCTGCTTGGGGCTTGGCCCGGCTCGACGGTCGAGGTGCGGGTCAGAGACTTGTACTGATGGAGTGAATGATGAGCGTCAAAGGCGGAATGGGCGGCATGATGAAGCAGGCCCAGCGGCTGCAGGGCCAGATCCAGAAGCTCCAGGCGGAGCTGAACGAGCGTGAGTTCGAGGCCTCGTCGGGCGGTGGTGCCGTGGTCGCGGTGGTCAATGGCCGGCAGCAGCTCCTCGAGATCCGGATCGACCGTGAGGTGGTGGACCCCAACGACGTCGAGAGCCTCCAGGACCTCGTGCTTGCGGCGGTGAACAACGCGCTCGAGCTGTCGCAGTCGATCGTCGAGGCAGAGGTGGGCAAGGTGACGGGAGGTCTCAACATCCCGGGCCTGTTCGGATGAGCGGAACGGGTGACGCGATCGGCACGCTCGTCACCCAGCTGAGCCGGCTTCCGGGGATCGGCGAGAGGACGGCGACGAGGCTGGCATTTCACCTGCTGTCGGGCCCTTCGGACCTGGCCGAGTCCCTCGCCGCCGCGCTGCTGGCGGTCAAGGAGAGGGTCAGGCGCTGCGGCGAGTGCGGCAACCTGACGGAGCAGGATCCCTGCCGGATCTGTGCGTCACCGACGAGGGATGCGCGCACAATCTGCGTGGTGGAGTCCCCGGGAGACGTGACCGCTGTGGAGCGTACGGGGGAGTTCCACGGTCGCTACCACGTGCTGCACGGGCTGCTGAGGCCGCTTGATGGGATTGGTCCCGACCAGCTGAACCTGACCGGTCTGGTTCGCAGGGTGGGCGTCGCCGGCGTGGCCGAGGTGGTGGTCGCCACGAACCCGAGTGTCGAGGGCGAGGCGACCGCGATGTACATCAGGGGCCTGCTCGGGCCGCTTGGGGCGCAGGTGACGCGGATCGCCAGCGGACTGCCAATGGGCGGCGAGCTCGAGTACGCGGACAAGGCGACGCTCGGGCGCGCCCTTGCCGGCCGGCAGGCACTCGCATGACGTCGATGCAGAGGTCAATTGCCTATTCGGGCGGCGTTTGCTCTGTTAGGATGTCGCCGCAGTTGCGGGTCGGCTCTGCCCGGTAAGTCCGCCCCCGCATCAAGCGACCCAGCCAGGGAGTGTCGCAGGCCCATGAATCCGCGCAACGTCATCTTCGAAGAAGAGCAACGGCAGCTTGACGAGCTGTGCGTCAGGCTGGGGCGGGAGTCGCTATCGAAGGCGATCTTCCTTCTCGACAAGAACGGGCAGGTGATCGTCGCGACGGGTGAGGTCGCGAACATCGACATCACGAGCCTGGCGAGCCTTGTCGCCGGCACCACGGCGGCGACGAGCAGCCTTGCGAAGCTGCTGGGGGAGCCTGAGTTTCCGGTCCACTTCCATGAGGGCACGCGAGACCACCTGCACGTCTCGCTGGTCGGTGAAGACCACATCCTGACCGTGATCTTCGACCAGCGGTCGAGCCTCGGGCTGGTTCGATTGCGGGTGAAGAAGGCGACGGAGCGTCTCGTGGAGGTGTTCAAGACCCTTCATGAGCGTCGCTCGAAGCAGGATCAGGGCTCGAATCTCTTCAACGAGATCACCGACGACGACATCGACAACCTGTTCAGCGACAGCTTCTAGTCGCAGAGCCGGCCGCCCCACCCAACGCACCCAACCACACGATTCGATCGCTTCTGAGGCGAAATGTCCTTCATCAACTACTCGTCCCGCGAGATCATCCTCAAGATCGTCTACTACGGTGCCGGTCTCAGCGGTAAGACGACGAACATCAAGTACATCTACTCGGCGACGAATCCCGAGGCACGCGGCAAGCTGATCAGCCTTGAGACGAAGGCGGAGCGGACGCTGTTCTTCGACTTCCTCCCGCTCAGCCTCCCACCGATCCGGGGCTTCAAGACGCGTCTCCACCTCTACACGGTGCCGGGACAGCTGTTCTACTCCGCATCCCGAAAGCTGATCATGAAGGGCGCAGACGGCGTCGTCTTTGTCGCCGACAGCCAGGAGGAGAGGTTCGAGGCGAACCTGATCGCGATGGATGACCTCAAGGAGAACCTTGGCTCCTACGGGTACGATATCACCAAGATCCCCTTCGTGATCCAGTACAACAAGCGAGATCTGCCGAATGTCACGCCGACGGCCGACCTCCGGGAGGCGCTCAACCCGTGGGGCGTTCCTGACTTCGAGGCCTCCGCGTCGCTACCAGACGGCCCCGGCGTGTTCGACACGCTGAAGACGGTCGTGAAGATGATCCTCCACGACCTGCGCAGTGCGCAGTAGGCACCCCGGGCGTCGATGACGGTCCGGCTCGGCGCCAGCGCCGCGCCGCGGCCTGCTCCCGTCGCTTCGACTCCGCCCAGGCGGATCGTTCGGTGCCTCCACTACGCCATGGTCACCGCAGCGGCTGGCCTCCTGACGGCATCTTGCGCCGGACCGGGCGCTGTGCGGGCCGTCGAGCCCACGATCACACGCATCACTGACGCGCCGGCGTGCAGGACGCAGTCCGACCGCGTGCCTCGTGCCTTCGGATGGTCCGGCAGCCAGCCTTGGTGCGCGATCGGTTCGGGAACCTCAAGCTCGAGCATCGTCTTCGTCGATCCGCAGGGCGATGCTGCCAAGGTGCTCGAGGCGCCCGTCACGGCGGCATCTGTCCTCGCCGTGGCAGAGTCATCGGGCCGCGTCGTGGTCGCGACCGAAAGTGGCTACCTGCGGTTCACGGCCGGATCGGCAGGCGACCTGACGCCGTGGCCCGAGCCCGCGCGTGACGTCACAGTGCTCGAAGGCGGAATCGCCGTAACGCTTGGCACTGGGCGCGTGATCGTCGTCGCGGCCTTCGGCGCACAGTGCGAGCCGTCGAACAGCGTGCTCGATGCGGAGCTGTACCCCGGGGGCATGCTTATCCTCGCGCGGAGTGACTGGAACGCCGTCGAGGCCTACCGGCTTCGTCGGGACGGGACCTGTGAAGGGTTCTGGACGGCCGCAGTCGACGGACTCCACGCAGCCCGATGGAGCCAGGGACGCGCCTGTGTCCGGGCCGAGGATGGCGCCTGGTGCGAGGAACCCGGCTCGGGGCGCCGAGCGGCTGCGCAGGGCCTCGACCTGGCGGAGCTCGGGGTCGGCGAGGGCTCGACGCTGGCCGGCTGGAGCACGGAGGCCTCGGTGCTGGTGACCACGGCGACGCGGGCGGTCGCCGTGTCCGGGCTGCGATCGGTCGTCAGGGTCGCAGCTCCGCGGCGCTGGTCGGTGTTTGCGACCGAGACGGCCGTGAGCGCCTGGAGCGACTCGTGGCCAGGCGAGGTTCGAACCGCGCTGATCCCAGCCGGCTGTGATGCACCGATCGGTGTCGACGCCGAGGCCGCCTGGTTTGTGTGCGACCGCGAGACCGCGGCGGTGGTCCGCGCGGCGAGCTGGTCGGTGTCTCACCAAGGGGGAGCCAAATGAGCGTGACACGGCGGGTCGCGGTGGTCGCGAACCCGAACGCCCGGGAGAACCGAAGGTGGCCTCATCGCCTGGCTGAGCTCCGGGAACGATACGGTGAACGCGCACTCTTCTTGGAGACCAAGCGCGTTGAGGATCTCGGCGATGCCGCGGCGGAGGTACGCGCCGCAGGGGTGGAGTACCTTGCGCTGCATGGGGGCGACGGCACGAACCATGTGACCCTCACGGCCTTTGCGAAGGCGTGGGGCGACGAGGACTTTCCGCGGATCGTGATCCTCCGGGGCGGCACGATGAACACGGTGAGCAACTCGTTCGGGATCCGGGGCAAGCCCTCGACGATCCTGCCGTGGCTGCTCGATGCCCTCGATCTGGGGGAGACGCCGCGGGAGGTGGCGCGTCCGC
>JBILLP010000298.1:0-4954 GCA_044376025.1 Bradymonadia bacterium | reverse complement strand
AGACCCTGCCCGGCTCGAGCAGATGCGCTCGACGCAGCGCATCCTCGACGACCTCGGCCTGGCAGAGACGCCGCGCATCGTCGTCTGGAACAAGGTGGACCGGCTCGATGAGGCACAGCGCGCCGAGCTGCTCGCCGAGCACGATGGCGTGGCGCTGTCGGCCAACGACAAGGCCTCGACGCGGGTGCTGATCGACACGCTCGACCGGTGGCTGCTGGCGCACGGCCACGCCGACGTGGTGCCCGAGAACCCCGAGCGAGAGCCCCTGCCCTGGCTCGCACCGCCCGCAGCGCCGCCCGCGCCGGTCGCCGCGGCTGACGACGCCGAGCCTGCCGGCGACTGGGACGAGCAGCGCGTGCCGTCGGTGGCCTTCGACGCACCGGCGATCGACGCCGACACGGCCCCGGGCGCCTCGCGTGCCCCACAGCCCGACCGGGGCCGTCGTCGGCCGCTTGCCGCGGGTCGCGCGCGGCGGTAGCACGCCCGCCCTCGCGGTATGCGCCGGTGGCGCTGGAGTGGTGAGTCGAATGCGACGACGCGGCGCGCTCGGAGTGATGTGGATGTCGGTGCTGCTCGCCGGTGGCTGCGCGAAGGCAGAGCCACACGCGTCAGGGGCCGCCCGGGAGCCCGTTGACGGGGGCCGGCTTTTTCAGCGGCGCTGCGCGAGCTGCCACGGGGCGCTCGGCAACGGCGGGAACTCGATGAACGGCCCCGCCGCCGACCTGACCGACCCGGTGCTGCATGACAGGCTCACGGACGGGGCGATCCATGAGGTCATCTGGCGCGGCAAGGGGCGCATGCCCGCGGTGTCCGGCATGCGCGAAGACGAGATGCGGGCCGTGACGGCGCACATCCGGACCCTCCGGAGGGCGCAGTGAGCGTCGCGCGGCCGGGCGAAGGGCTGGAGCTCCGTGACTTCAGGAAGCTCGCGGCGACCCGCTACCCAATCGAGGATGCCGCCGCCGCGCTGGCCCGTGGGCGAGGGGTCGCGCTTGCAGGTCCCCGCGGGAGCTACCTCGCCTACGTGTTCGCCGACATCGTGCGGCGCGCAGACCGGCCCTGGGTCGTCGTGGTCGCCACCTCGCAGGCGGCCCGCGTCACCTGCGCCGCGCTCGAGACGCTCCTCGCGGGCCGCCCCGGACGGCGCATGCTGATGCCCGTCCCAGAGACCTCACCCTACATCGAGATGACGCCCGACCGGGCGACCACCACCGCCCGGCTCGAAGCGGCCTGGGACCTCGCCGACCTCGCACCCGGCGACGTGATGGTCGTCCCGTTGCCGGCATGGGTCCGCAAGGCCCCGCCTTCGGCCGACGTCCGCGAGGCAGCCCTCACGCTTGTCGCGGAGGAGGACATCGACACCGCGAAGATCGACCGGCAGCTCCGGGCCATGGGCTACCACGCGGTCGGCCTGGTCGAGGACTGCGGCAGCTTCAGCCTCCGCGGCGGGGTGCTCGACATCTTCTCACCCCGGTACCCGCAGCCGTTCAGGATCGATCTCTTCGGAGACACCATCGAGTCGATCCGCTGGTTCGACCCCGAGACGCAGCGAAGCGGCGCCCTGGTGGAGCGTGTCGTGGCGATCCCGGCGCGCGAGGAGCTGACCGGCCCCGAGCAGCTCGCGACCGCCCGGACACGCATCCGCGCCCTCGCCGATGAGCTGAGGGTCCCGTCGCAGAAGGTCACCACCCTGCTCAAGGACCTTGAGCGGGGCGAGCGGCCCTTTGGCATCGAGACGCTCCTGCCGGCCTTCTCGAACGCGCTCGAGCCGCTCTTCAGGCGCCTCGGCGACCGCACCGGGCTCCTGTTTGTCGATCCGATCGACCTGCTGTCAGAGCTCGACCGCCTGCGCCAGGCACGGCAGCGCGAAAGGGAGCGGGAGGCGGAGGCCGGTTCGCTCGCCTTCGCCGTCGACGAATTCATGCTGACCGAGGGCGAACTGATCGAGTCGTTCGGTGCCGGAGGCTGTCGCGTCGAGGCCGGCGCCCGCGACACGGGCGGCTCCGACCTGCTGGAGCTGCCCTTCCCCTTCGTCGACAACGCAGAGGTCGAGCGAGCCCGCAAGCAGCGCGGCAGCGACGAGACCGCCGTCGCCGCGGTGCTGAGCGTCATCGACGGCTGGCGCGACGCAGCCGGTCGCCTCGTGCTGAGCTGCTCGACCCGCGCCGCCGCGAGCCGCGTGATGGACGTGCTCCGGAGCTACGGGCGCGAGGTCGCGTGGCTCGGGGGCGTCGACGAGCTCTTCGCCTACCGTCCGCCCCCGTTTGAGCGCATCGAGGTCATGGTCGGCGACCTCGTGGACGGGTTCGTCGCGCCCTCGCGTTCGCTTGCCGTGGTGACCGACCGCGAGGTGTTCGGGCGGTCCACCCGCCGCTCAGGCCGTGAGCAGGCCCACGATGCCACGGCGGTCGCCTCCTTTCAGGAGCTGCAGCCGGGCGACCTGGTGGTCCACATCGACTTCGGTGTCGCCAAGTATGCCGGGCTGCAGCGCCTGCGTGTCGGTGACAACGAGAGCGACTTCTTGACGCTCGAGTTCTCTGACGGCGACCGCATCTACGTGCCGGTCTACCGGCTCGGAAAGGTTCAGCGCTACATGGGCTCGGCCGCCTTCACGCGGCTCGACAAGCTCGGTGGCACCACCTGGGAGCGCACCAAGGCCCGCATCAAGGCCCAGCTCGCCGACGTCGCTGAGGAGCTGCTCCGCCTGTACGCCGAGCGCGCTTCGCAGACCGGGTACGCCTTCTCTGCCCCCGACGAGACCTACCACGAGTTCGAGGCCTCGTTCCCCTACGAGGAGACGCCCCACCAGGCCAAGGCCATCGAGGACGTGCTGTCGGACATGCAGTCCGACAAGCCCATGGACCGGCTGCTCTGCGGAGACGTCGGCTTCGGGAAGACAGAGGTCGCCATCCGTGCCGCCTACAAGGCGGTGTGCGACGGTCGCCAGGTCGCCGTGCTTGTACCGACGACCGTGCTGACCGAGCAGCACCTGCAGACCTTTCGCCGGCGCCTCGCCGACACCGCCGCACGTGTCGAGGCGCTCTCGCGCTTCAGGTCCACGGCAGAGGTGCGGCGGATCCTCAGCGACGCCCGCGAGGGCAAGGTCGACGTCCTCATCGGGACGCACCGCCTGCTCTCCAAGGACGTCGACCTGCCGAACCTCGGGCTCCTCGTCATCGATGAGGAGCAGCGCTTCGGCGTGCAGCACAAGGAGCGCATCAAGCAGCTCCGCGCGACCGTCGATGTCCTGACGATGACCGCGACGCCGATCCCGCGCACCCTCGAGCTCTCGCTGCTGGGCATCCGCGACCTGTCGCTGATCACCACGCCGCCGCCCGGTCGGCTCTCGGTCAAGACCCATCTCGCCCGCTACCGCGAGAACGTGATCCGCGAGGGCATCCTCGGCGAGCTTGAGCGCGGCGGGCAGGTCTTCTTCGTGCACAACCGCGTCGACACCATCTACGCGGTCGCCGACGAGCTGCGCCGCATGGTGCCCGAGGCGCGCATTGGCGTCGGCCACGCGCAGCTCCGTGACGAGGAGCTCGAGCAGGTGATGATGGACTTCATCAACCGCAGGCTCGACGTGCTCGTGTCGACCACCATCGTCGAGTCGGGTATCGACATCTCGACCGCGAACACGATGTTCATCAACAACGCCGACAAGTTCGGCCTCTCACAGCTCCACCAGCTGCGCGGACGCGTTGGTCGCGGCCAGGATCGCGCCTTCTGCTACCTGCTCGTGGGTGACCCCAACCGCCTTCCGCCCGACGCCAAGCGACGCCTCGACGTGCTGCTCGAGCACTCCGAGCTCGGCTCAGGCCTCGTGGTCGCGCAGCAGGACCTCGACATGCGCGGCGCCGGCAACATCCTCGGCAGCGACCAGTCGGGCCACATCGAGGCGGTCGGCTTCGAACTCTATGCCGAGCTGCTCGAGGAGGCCGTGCGCGAGCTGCAGGGCAAGCCCAAGGAGGCCGAGGTCGAGCCCGAGGTGAAGATCCCGGCGGTGGCCTTCGTGCCCGAGGACTACGTCGCCGACATCGGCCAGCGCCTGACACTCTACAAGCGCCTCAGCCTTGCTGCCGATGACGCCGCGGTCTACGACATCGTGGCAGAGATGCAGGACCGGTACGGGCCGCTGCCTGAGAGCGTCGAACACCTGCGTGACGTGGTGCTCGTGAAGCAGATCATGAAGCGGATTCGGGCAAAGCAGATCGAGGCCGGCCCCAAGGCGGTCGTCGTCGAGCTTCTCCCGGAGACCCGCCTCGTGCCGCAGAAGGTTCTCGACCTCATCAAGGTGCACAGAGGCGCCTACGAGATGCGTCCCAACCTGGTCATCGTGCGCAAGCTCGACCCCCGCGACGGCATCCCCGTGCTGTCGAGCGCGCTCACCGTGGCCCGAGAGCTAGCCGCATGCGTCGGCTCCTAGTCAGCGCACTGCTCGCGCTCGCTGCGTGCAGGCCGGAGCCCGCACCCGGCGAGGATTCGGACCGGCTCGTCTCGGCAGCCTTGAACCTGCGGGAGAGCGATCTGGCAGAGGCCGTTCCCATCGTGGAGGTCGCCGGGCGGGTGATTGACTCCGACGAGGTTGAGGAGCGGCTCCGGCTTGTCTCCGCGCTCGCAGACCAGCGGCTGGGTGCGCCGCAGCGGCGCGGCTCGTTCGTGACATCCCTCACCGAGATCGAGGTGATGGCCGGCGAGGCCACCCGGCGCGGCTGGGTGCGCGGCCCCGAGGAGTCCGCGCTCCTGTCGATCGCCGAGGCGGAGGCGCGGCTGCGCACCCTCGTCGATGATGCGCAGGGGGCGCTTCTGCCGGAGGCTGAGGTCGCCGCGGCCTACCAGGCCGACCGTGCCAGGTACGTCTCCCCGGAGCTCCGGGAGGCGCGGGTGCTGGTCGCCACCGACCCGGCCCGGATCGACGAGGCGATGGCCGCCTACCGCGCCGCCAGGACAGGAA
>JBILLP010000296.1:0-4996 GCA_044376025.1 Bradymonadia bacterium | reverse complement strand
CGGTTCGGAGCCACCCGTGACGCTCCCCGACCAGCCCCCGGGCCGACCCGTGCCCGCCAACGGCTCCGGCGGGTTCGAACTCCCCGTCGTCGTCCGGCTCGAAGACGACACCTCGGTCGCCTCCGCACGCCTCACCTGCGGCGCCTATGGCGCAACGCGTGACCAGGTCAGCGAGCTCGCCCGCCGCAGCCGCCCCAACCTCGCACCGATCATCGAGTCAGTCTCCGCCCGCGGCGCGGCGCTGCTCGACGAACCCCTTGTCGTCGAGGCCGGCGAGACCATCGAGCTCTCCCTCGCCTGGCCCGGCTGCCCCACGGAGGACCGCTGCGGCGACCTCGTCTGCGGCCCCGACGAGACCACCGACGACTGCGCCAGCGACTGCACCACCCCCGCCGGCTGCGGCGGCGCGGAGCGCTACGTCACCTTCGACCCCCGGACCAACGACCTCGTCACGCGCCGCGAATCCCTCTCCGTCGCCTGGTTCGCCACCGACGGGAGCTTCGACCAGCCACGCCTCGGGCGCGCGGAGGCCGACACGGCCACCGCCGTCACCACCGCCTGGACCGCCCCCTCGGTCACGGGCCCCGTGCGCGCTTGGGCCGTGCTCCGCGACGCCCGCGGCGGCACCTCGTGGCGCGCCCTTGCGTTCGAGGTCGTCGCGCCGCCCTGACCCCTGCGCGCCACCCGGGCCGGGGGCGACCCCCAAATCCGTGACCTGTCACGGAACAGACCCGTGACATCTCATAGATTCCCGTGCATACTCCCGTCTGCCGCACCTCAGCAGCCACGCCACCTGCAGCGAAAGCCCCGTCCGGGCACCCGGGCTCGACCACGGCACGCTCCTTGCTGCCAAGCCCACGCCCCCGGCATCCAACGTCATCCTGTCCCACGCATCCCGCTCGAAATGCCCCTCCTTGACACCCTCTGGCGCGAGGTCAGCCGCCACCTCGGCATCGAGGCCCTCTCGGAGAACGCATTCTCGCTGCTCCAGGCTGCCTACCCCGTCACCGCCCTCGTCCTCCGCCGCTGCGACGCCCGCGCCGGCCGAAGCATCGTCGTCGCCGCGCAGGGTGCGAGCGCCTCTGGCGACCTCGACGCCGTCCCCGCGGAGGTCGGACCCGCCACCCTCGACCTGCTCGCTGCCTGGATCCGCACCGGACAACCCCTCGCACCCGACGACCCCCGCCCACCCGTCCTCCGCGAGCTCTTCCGCGCCGACGCCCTCCACTTCGACGACCCCGGTGCCGACGTCTACGTCGTCCCCATCGCCGACGCCGACGAGCCGCTCGGCTACCTCGTCCTCGGCACACCCGCCGGACTCGGGCCCCGACCCGACCGCGAAACCCTCGCGCAGCTCCGCGAACCCTTCGCCGTCGCCCTGCAGAACGACGCCCGCGTCCGAACCCTCGAGCAGCTCCGCGAGGCCGTCGAGGCCGACAAGCGCGCCCTGCTCTCGCGGCTCGACCGCTCCGAGATGACCGAGGCGCTCATCGGCGTCGACTCCGGGCTCCGCAACGTCATGCGACGCGTCGAGCAGGTCGCCCCCAGCGAAGCCCCCGTCCTGCTCCTCGGCGAGACAGGCAGCGGCAAGGAGGTCGTCGCCCGCGCCATCCACCAGCGCTCGCGACGCGTCAACGGCCCCCTCGTCCGCGTCAACTGCGGCGCCATCCCGCCCGAGATGATCGACGCCGAGCTCTTCGGCCACGACAAGGGCTCCTTCACGGGCGCCCTCGCCGACCGCCGCGGCTGGTTCGAGCGTGCCGACGGCGGCACCCTGCTCCTCGACGAGGTCGGCGAGCTGCCGCTCGCCGCCCAGGTCAGGCTCCTGCGCGTCCTGCAAGACGGCACCTTCTACCGCGTCGGCGGCCAGCGCCCCCTTCGCGTCGACGTGCGCATCGTCGCCGCCACCCACCGCGACCTCGGCGCCATGGTCGCCCACGGCACCTTCCGCGAAGACCTCTGGTACCGCCTCTCCGTCTTCCCGATCTCCATCCCCCCGCTGCGCAGCCGCCTCGAGGACATCGGTCCGCTCGCCGCACACTTCGCCGCGCGCACCGGCAAGCGGCTCAGCGGGATCCCCCTCAAGGCCAACGACGCCGACGTCGCGCTCCTCAAGTCCTACCCCTGGCCCGGCAACGTCCGTGAGCTCGCCGCCGTCGTCGAGCGCGCCGGCATCCTCGGCGACGGCCGACGCCTCGAGGTCGCCGCTGCCCTCGGCATGACCGCCTCGGTCGAGCGCCGCGCCGCCTCCTTCGCCGCCGCCCTGCCCCCGCCTGCGCTGATCTCCGGCCCCTTCGAACCCGCTCCGGCGCCGCGCCCGACCGGCTCCACCGACGAGCTCGCGTTCGAGACCCTCGAGCAGGCGATGGAGCGCCACATCCGCGCCGCGCTCAGCCGCACCCGCGGCCGCATCGAGGGCCCCCGTGGCGCCGCCGCCCTGCTCGACATCAATCCACACACGCTGCGGAGCCGCATGCGCAAGATGGGGCTCGAGTGGTCGTCGTTTCGCGACGCCTGAGCCCTCGACGCGCCGCAGCCGACCTGCAAGGATCCACCGGGTCGAGCCGTGGGCTCGCACGACTCAACCCGCAGGATTCGGATGCCAGGGCTCGATTTCTGGAAACAGCGCTGGGAGCAGAACGAAATCGGCTTCCATGAGGGCCAGCCCAATCGCTACCTCGTCGACCTTGCCGACCGCATCGGGCCCCCGTCCGGCGCGGTCCTTGTCCCCTTCTGCGGCAAGTCGGTCGACCTCGTGTGGCTCGCCCGCGCCGGGTACGAGGTCGTCGGCGTCGAGATTTCTGACATCGCCGCCCGCGACTTCTTCGCCGAGCACGGCCTTGACGCCTCGCGTTCGCACCTCGACGGCTTCGAACTGTACCGGGCTGGCGGCATCACCATCGTGGTCGGCGACTGGTACGCGCTCGACCGCAATGTGCTGGGCACCTTTCGCCACGTCTACGACCGTGCCGCGCTGATCGCCGTCGAACCCGAGGGCCGGCCTCGATACGCAGCCGTCATGCGCCGCCTGTGCGCCCCCGACGCCCGCATGCTGCTGGTCACGCTCGAGCACGACGCGCCAGGGGGCCCCCCGTTCTCGGTCCCCCGTCGCGACGTCGAGGCCTACTATGCGGCCGAGTTCGAGATCGAACCGCTTGCGGAGCACGACGTCATGCCGACCTCCACCTCGCTCCGCGCACGCGGCGCCACCCGGGCACTCACCCGGGCCGACCTGCTCCGCCACCGCTAAGCCGCGCGGCCGCTTGTCAACGGCCCACCGGATCCGTACCGCCCCTCGCCGGCCCGCAGGGCCACCCAACCCGGAGGACGAACCCCATGGCCTCGAATCGACGAGACTTCCTGAAGACGCTCTCCCTCGCTACCGGCTCGGTGGTGCTGATGCCCGTCGTCTCCGCCTGCGGCGGCGCACAGACGCCCGCGGGCGCCGTCGAGCCCGACCCCGCTGAGCCGCCCCGCGCCCGCCCCGAGGGCTGGGAGCCCATCTCCTACAACCGCGACCGCGGCAATGCCGGCTTCATCCCCGACACCTACCGCGCCGACATCAACGGCCCCGACGGCGAGCACAAGCACCTCGGCAAGCACCTCCCCTATGTCCCCGATCTGTCCGGACTCACCATCCCGACAGGCTTCCTCGCCGTCATGTGGGGCGACCCGGCGAAGGGCCACGCCAAGCATCCCAACGCCGTCCCCAACGACGCGAACCACCACGAGGGCCACTGGTACAACTGGATCCGCGTCCGCAAGGCCACGACCGCCGAGGCCCAGGAGCTCGAGAGCAAGTACCTGAGCTGGCCCGGCACCGACGAGACGTCCGGGTCGTACGCCGTCTTCGGTGGCGGCGACATCACGGCCGATGACGGCAAGAACACCATCTACCTCGCTGCGCTGCCTCCCGACGTGAAGGCCGGCGACCTCGTCCGCATCTGGGCGCATTGCCTCACTCACGGCGAGTACGTCGACTATCTGACGGTGGCCTGATGCCGCACCTCGTCGCGTGACACCGTTCACGCGAGGTCGAAGACCAGCACCTCTGCCTCGTCGCGCCCCTCGACGCGAACCACGCGCTCCTCACTGAGCGCGACGGCATCCCCGGCACCAGCCTCGATGCCGTTGACCAAGGCGCTGCCACGGGCCACGTGGACCCAGGCGTGGCGACCGGGCGCCAGCGCGTGCTCCACCGAGGCCCCGCTCGAGAGTACGCCTCCCAGGATGCTCGCGTCCGTGTGGATGACCACGCTTCCGCCAGTCCCGGCCGGCGATGCGAGCAGCCGAAGCCGGTCGCGCCGGTCCTCGACCGAGAAGTGCCGCTGCTCATAGCTAGGCTGGATTCCCGCCCTGCCCGGGATCAGCCAGATCTGCAGAAAATGCACCGGCTCGACCTTCGAGCCATTGAACTCCGAGTGCGTCACCCCTGTCCCGGCACTCATCCGCTGCACGTCGCCGGGGCCGATCCTCGAGCCCGTACCCATCGAGTCACGGTGCTCCAGCGTGCCCGACAGCACATACGAGACGATCTCCATGTCGCGGTGTGGATGCGTCCCGAAACCCCGTCCCGGCTCCACGCGATCCTCGTTGATCACGCGCAGGCTCCTGAATCCCATGTGCGCGGGGTCGAAGTAGTTGGCAAACGAGAAGGTGTGGTACGAATCGAGCCAACCGTGGTTGGCATGCCCTCGCTCGCCTGCCCTGCGAATCCGAATCATGGTCACTCTCCCGGCTCTCCCTGTGGCCTCACGCCTCCAGGGCCCGCCGCCATAGGCACCGGCGGCACGCCACGGCAAGGCGCCCCGGCCCCGCGCGACGTCACTCAGGCCCGGTTCGACCCCTCGAGCTCGCCGCGAAGGCGCGCAATCTCATCGCGCTGCCCGAACAAGACCAGCGAAACCCCGGGCGTCAACGGCTCCGACCGCTGCGGCACATAGCCTGAGTTCCCGTCCTGTCGCAGCACCCCCACCACGACGGTATTCGGGGCCCG
>JBILLP010000295.1:0-4999 GCA_044376025.1 Bradymonadia bacterium | reverse complement strand
CATCCCGGTCTGGATCGACGCGGTCGAGCCACTTGATGGGTGGCTCTGCGGCACGTTCGAGCCCGCGATCCGGAGCGAGGCTGCGGGCCACATCGAGGTCGTCACCTGTTTCGGTGACAACTACCTCCACGTGATCGAGGCACTTCGACCGCTTGATGACCACCCCTGCCCGACCCGTGTACTCGTCGATGCGGCCGAGTCGGTCCCCTACCTAGGCGGTCCACACAGGGCGCTCGAGGACGATCTTCGTCGGCGCTACCCCGGCTCAGGCGGAAGTCGGCGTTGACCTTGCTCCTGAGCAGGGGTAGGGCCGCGCGTCCCCCAATGCTCCCGGAGCTTGTTCCCATGCGTCTTCGTATCGCCCTCGCCGCTTCTCTCCTTTTCGCCGCCTGCTCTCCCAAGCCTGCGGCCCCCGCCGCGGAGGGTTCGGGAACGGCCGCCGCAGCCGCCAGCCCCACGGCACCGCCGGCGGCGAACCCGGGCACCCCGGCTGCTCCCGCTGCGGCACAGCCTGCCGCGGGCGCACCGGCTGAGGGCTCCGGCGCGTCGGTCGAATCGAAGGAGTTCCTGGCCCGGCAGCCAAAGGCGGAGGAAGTCGTCGTCCGCCACATCCTGATCTCCTGGAAGGACCAGGCCGAGATGTACGCCCGCCGCGGCGGGCAGGACCCCCGCGCCGCGGCGAGGGACCGGGCTGCTGCCAACGCGCTGGTGCTCGCCACCCTCGAGCGCATCAAGAAGGGTGAGGACTTCAAGGCCCTCATGGCGGAGCTCTCTGAGGACCCGGGCTCGAACAAGTCCGGCTCGACCTACACGGTCGAGGCCGCTGCGCCGTTTGTCCCGGGCTTCAAGAACCTGGCGCTGCGCCTCGACCTCAACGAGGTCGGCGTCGTCGAGACCCCGTTCGGCTACCACATCATGCGCCGTGAGACGCCGCCCCCGCCGGACCCGGCCGTGAGCGCCGACATCCTCGCTCGGCAGCCCGTCACGGAGACGGCGGTCGTGCTCCACGTGCTCATCTCGTGGAAGGACCTCGCGGCCATCTACGCGCAGCGCGGCGGGCAGGATCCGCGCGGTGCCGCCCGCACGATCGAGGATGCCCGCAAGGCCGCGGCCGACGTCGTAGCGGCGGCGAAGTCCGGCAAGGACTTCAAGGTCCTGATGTCCGAGCTTTCGGAGGATCCGGGCTCGAGCAAGAGCGGCCAGACCTACACGATCACCAAGGACGCGCCCTTCATGCCGGAGTTCGTCAAGCTCGGGCTTCGCCTGAACAAGGATGAGATTGGTATCGTGCAGACCGACTTCGGCTTCCACGTCATGAAGCGTACCGAGTAACGGCCCCGGTCGTGACCTGGCCGTTCGTCCACCCGCTCTGGGTCCACTACCCGGTGGCCCTGCTGACGCTCGCAGCGCCCGCGGCGTTCGCCTGGTCTGTCAGGCCAGGGGTTGGAACCCGTGCCGTCTGGGTCAGCCTCTCTGTGGTCGGCTTTGCCGGAGCGGTCGCCGCCTACCTCACCGGCGGCGCGATGGTCGAGGCGGACTTCGTGATGAGCCTGGAGCGCATCGAGCGGCACGAGCTGCTCGGGGAGTGGACGATGTACGTCGCCGGCGCCCAGGCGCTCCTGGCTGGTTCGGTCGAGTGGTCGGCCCGGTCCGGCGCTTCGGCGGGCCCGGCCCTGCGCGCCGCGGTGGCGGCGCTGTCGCTGGGCACGGCGGTTCTCACGGGCTGGACGGCACACCTCGGCGCCTCAGACGTCTGGCCTGAGCTGGTTTCGCCGGCTGACGGCCACACCCGCTGAGCTCAGAGCCAGCGCTGCTCGCGGAACCAGCGAAGCGTCGAGGCGGTGCCGTCGGCGAGCTCGATGGCAGGTGACCAGGCCAGCGAGTCACACAGCGACGCGTTCGAAAAGCTCCAGCCGGGCGCGAGCGCCTCGTGGAGCTTGTCGCGCCCGGCCGGTGGCGCCTTGATTCCTACACGCGTCGCCAGGTCGACACCGGTCGCGGCGACCGAGAGTGCCCATCGAGGGATGGTGAACTCAAGGGAGCCCTTGCCCGCCGCCGCAGCGATCGCGCGGCAGAACCCGGGGATGGTGGCGTCCTCAGGGCCGGTCGCGAAGTGCGTGCCGGAGGCCCGCTCGCTGAGTGCGGCCCGCTCCAAGAAGGAGCAGAGGTCGTCGACATGTACAAAGGACATCACGGCATCGGCGCCCGAGAGGCGCAGTGAGATACCCCTCGACGCCAGCCTGAAGAGCGGAAGGGTCGCCGTGTCGCCCGGACCGTAGATGATCGGGGGCCTGAGGTTGGCGACCCGTGTGACGCCATGGAGCCTTGCCAGTTCGAGCTCACCGGCGCGCTTCGAGCGGCCGTAGGCGCTCAGCGGCTCCGCTGAGCCGTCATTCGCGCGGGGCAGCTCCGGGGTCGAGGGCCCGGCCGCCGCCACGCTGCTCACGTTCACGAAGACCGGGGGCGACGACGAAGCGAGCACCGCATCCACCAGAGAAGCAGTGCCGGCGGCATTCACGCGCATGAAGGCAGGTTCATCGACGGCGTTGATCAGCCCTGCGACGTGAAAGATGACGTCGACGCCCTCGATGGACGGCGGCAGCGACCCGGCGTCGGTGACGTCGCCGATCACCCGCTCGACCGGCAGGTCGTCGATCAGGCGGGTATTGCTCGTGGCACGCACCATCACCCTGACACGCCAGCCCCTCGTGTGGAGGTGCCTGACGAGGTTGGAGCCTACGAACCCGTTGGCGCCGGTGACGAGTGCGAGCCGAGACGCCATCACTCAGGCTTCACGGCAGGCGGGACCAGGATGGTGATTGTCTGAGTGTCGAGCACCGCGCCGCCACCGGACACGATGTCGACGAATGCCGTGAACACCTGCGGCTCGCTGATCTCCTCGGCGCAGCGGTTCTGCGCCTCGACCACGAAGAAGAGGCTCGCCCCGGGCGTCACGCCCTGGAAGCCGTCGGGCGCCCCGTCACCATCGATGTCGTCGAGTGCTGGCGTGCTGGCGCACAGCGACTCTCCCGGGTCGGCAAACACGGGGTAGATGCGCTGGATGAAGCAGGTGCTGTCCTCGGTGGCCCCTACCGGGTTGCCGCGGATTCGCAGGCTGACGTCGAACCGGGCGTACTGCACAAGGGCCTCGATGCCCTGCACGATCGAGGAATCGAGCCCGGCGCCGCTCGAATCACTCGCATACACGAGTGGACAGAGGCCGTCGGCGTTCGCGGGCGAGCCTGCTCCACCGCTTCCGGTGCAGCAACTCCCGGCGCGGCACGCCGCCGGTCGGCCGGCGTCCCAGGCGCAGGGCGGCACGGCCGCACCGGTGGCCACGGCCAACTCCTCCAGTTCACGGCGCACGTCGGTGCCGCCAAACGAGCCGACGGACACCCCGATGACCTTGGCGCCAATCTCGTCGAGCGCGTTGGTCGCCTCGACACGCGAGGCGCCGAGGTCGTATCCTCCCTCGCCGCGCGCGTGGCTCGTGGCGTCGGTGATGTGCACCACGATCGGGACCGAGCCCTCACGGAAACCGACCCCGCCGATGCGCCCGTCGGCGATGCTGGTCACGCGGTCAACACGCCAGTCGAACCGGGGTACGAGCTCGCGTTCGTTTGCTGGCGTGCAGGTCGGCGCGATGCGGCCACTCCCGGTCGCGATCTGGTAGAGCGCCTCGATACCCGACTCGGGGAGGTCGTTGCCCCCGTGGGTGACGAGCAGGTCGACGCCGGCCTGCGCATCGAGCTCGCTCGTCGTCACGCGCTGGCGGAGGATGAACGGACGATCGTTCGGTGGGCTTCCCCACGTCGCACACGGGAAGTCGTCGAACGAGCTGACAGCGTACGCGACATCGGCGATGCGAGCGCCGAGCTCCGGGATGATCACGCTCCGGAGCGAGGACTGCAGGCCGGAGATCGAGCCGCCCATCGAGCCGGTGGTGTCCATATTGAAGGCGACGTCTCCCTTGCGGACGTCGGCGTTGAACTCGAGCGTGTCCTCCTGCAGGACGCCGTCGTAGGGAAGCGTGAAGAAGAAATCGACGTTGTCGCCGACGCCCTCGGCTGGGTCGCAGGCTTGGTCGCGATCGTCGGCCGATCTGAAGGCGCGCTCGACCAGGTCACTGATCCCGTCGCCATCGCTGTCCGCGAGCGCGCGCTCGGTCGAACCATCGGCGCACCCCGACTCGTCGCGGTCCCGCAGACCGTCTGAGTCCGAGTCGATATCCTCGTGGTCCGGGGCGCCGTCGGCGTCGGAGTCCGGGGCGCTGCTGACCCCGGTCCGGTCGGGGTCGATCTCATCGCCGTCGCTCCATCGGTCATTGTCGGAGTCGGGGTCGGCCCAGGCCGGCAGGCCGTCGTTGTCGGCATCGTCGCCGCCCTCTGCGACCGACAGCGCCCCATCGTTGTCATCGTCGGCATCGTAGGGGTCGATCAGGCCGTCGAAGTCCGTGTCGACGGCCCCCTCGATGAGATCGATGCGACCGTCGCCGTCGGCGTCGATGTCCTGGAAGTTCGGAAGCCCGTCGCCGTCGGGATCGCCGGTTCCCTCGATGCCATCGTCGAAGCCATCGCCGTCGGCGTCGCGGTCAAGGCGGTCCGGGATTCCATCCTCGTCGCTATCGCCCTGCCCCTCGAAGAGATCAGCCACGCCGTCGTTGTCCGAGTCGGAGTCGCTCCAGTTCGGATTCCCGTCGCCGTCGGGGTCAAGGTTGCCCTCGACCACGTCGGGGATGCCGTCGTCATCCTGGTCGCGCTCCTCGACCGGGCGGTCGTCGGTATCGGCCCTGCCGCTGTCGGTGTCACCCGCGCCCGTGTCGGTGCTCGTCTCCTCACCGGTTCCGTCGGCCGCGTCGCCCGTGTCGGTAGTCCCGCCGCCGGCGGTTCCGTCGTCGGAGCCCGTCGAGCAGGCCGTGAGCAGCGCGAGCAGCGCGAGGGATTGAAGTGAGCGTGGGTGACGATACATGCTCCGTGACCTCTTGAGGCAGGACGCGCGC
>JBILLP010000294.1:0-5003 GCA_044376025.1 Bradymonadia bacterium | reverse complement strand
CCGCACCGTGTGCGCAGAGGGCAGCGGGGCCTGCGAGCTCGACTGCGACGCCCGAACCGGGCTGGTGTCGGCCAGTGAGGTTGACCTGCCGCTGGGCCGTCCGGATCGCTGCGTCGCACCGGTCGCAGGGGGGAGTGGCGACGGCAGCGGCGATGCGCCCGGTTCGGGAGCCGGCGGGGATGCGGCAGGCGGGTCGGCAGGCGGAGGCTGCATGGTCGCGGCCCCTTCGGCGCCGACGCTCTGGCTCGCCGGGATGCTGATCTGGCTGTTCCGCCGCCGGCGCGCGTGAGGCCGGTCTCCGCGCTCGAGCGGCTGCTCGACCTGACGGTTGCCGGCTCGTACGGCCGACCGGGGTTCGAGGCGGCGGCGCGGCGGTTCGACCCGGCCGACGACCTCGCCCGCTGTGAGGGTCGCGTGCTCGCGGTCACCGGCGCAACCGCCGGGATCGGCCTGGCGGCGGCGCGGATGCTCGCGCAGCGCGGCGCAGTCCTCGTGGTGCTGGGCCGACCGTCGGGGCACTCGGGGGCGGCCCTTGCGGCGATCGCGGAGGCGGCCGGCGGTCGTGCCCCCGGCTGGGTGCCGGTCGACATGTCCGAGCCGGCGTCGGTGCGTGCGGCGGCGCAGTCAGTCCTTGGTGACCACGGCCGGCTCGACGGGCTGCTGCTGAACGCCGGTGTCCTCCTCGACCGCCATGAGCTCGCCTCAACGGGGATCGAGCGGAGCCTGTCGACCAACCTGGTCGGACCCGAGCTGCTCCGTCGTCTCCTCGATCCAGCGCTCCAGGCGTCCGGTGACGGCAGGGTTGTCCACGTGTCGTCGGGCGGCATGTACTCGCAGCGCCTCGAGCTCGAGAAGCTGCAGTCGCTCAGGGGCCGATTCGACGGCGTGGTGGCGTACGCGCAGGCGAAGCGCGCGCAGCTTGTGCTGCTCGAACGCTGGGCGCAGCGCGAGGCGGGCTCGACGGTGCGTTCGAACGCGATGCACCCCGGGTGGGCCGACACGCCCGGCGTGCTCCGCAGCCTGCCGAGGTTCTACGCGGTGATGCGCAACCTGCTGCGCACGCCTGAGCAGGGGGCCGACAGCGCGGTGTGGCTGCTGTCGGCGCCGCGCGCCCGTGGGCTGCACGGCGCGTTCGTGCTCGATCGGCGCCCCAGGGCGACGCACCTGCTGCCATGGACCCGCGAGCCGGAGGCGACCCGCCAGGAGCTGTACGGCTGGATCGACCGCGTGTGCGCGCCCTTCGAGGCTCCGTTGCGCGGATCGGCGGGTGAGGCTGCGGGGTCTGGGCAGCGAGGTTGACTGACCGCCGCGAGCCTGCCATTCGGGCGCGACCCCCGAGTGATGCAGAGCGGAGACCATGACCGTCGAGACCGTGACCTTGCTGGATGATGAGCTGAGTGCCCTGCTTGCCGCGCCGATCGAACCCGACGCGAACGATAGCGAGACGGGGCCGGGATCGATTGCCGATGCGATTGTGGAGTCGGTCTCGGGTCCACAGATCCTGCTCCGGTTGTCGACGGGTGCGATCGGCGTCGCCTCCGCCGATGAAGCGAGACCCGCCAAGGGTACCCTGTCGCTGGCCCCCGGTGATCCGGTCCGGGTGATGCTCGACACAGCCATCGACGGCACGCGCTGGAACGTCTCGATTGGCAAGGCCGCGGCAGTCGCCTCGTGGGAGCTCTGGAAGCAGCGGGCTGTGGATCGGAGCGAGGTCGAGGGGACGATCCAGCTTGTGGTACGGGGTGGCTTCGGGGTCGACGTCGAGGGGTTCAGGTGCTTTCTGCCAGGCCGCGAGTCGGGAATCAGGCTGGACGACCAGTTCGCGGCCGTCGGCATGAGGTCTCGCTTCGAGGTCACGGGCTTTGCCGAGGATCGCGCGGAGCCAACGCTGTCGCGCAAGCGCTACGTCGAGGATGACCGCAAGGCGCAGCGAGAGGCGGCGCTTGCCCGGTTCGAGAAGGGCATGGCGGTGTCGGGCCACGTGAGGTCTCTCACGCCGTTCGGCGCCTTTGTCGACATCGGCGGGATCGACGCGCTGCTGCACATCTCGGACGTGTCACTTGAGCACGTGGAGAGCCTGGAGTCGGTGCTGGCCGTGGGCGACCTCGTCGAGGCCGTCGTGCGCGAGGTCGACCGCGAGCGGGGCAAGATTGCCATCACGCGGCGTGGACTCCTGCAGAACGAGCAGCGCGAGAAGCTCTCGGGCATCGCGGCGGGCTCACTCGTGAAGGGCACGGTCACGCGGCTCGCGGACTTCGGCGCCTTCATCGACGTCGGAGACGGCATCGAGGGGCTCTGCCACGTGTCGGAGCTGTCGTGGGCGACGCGCGTCGGTCACCCGAGCGAGGTGCTGTCTGAGGGTGAGCAGGTCGAGGTGCGGGTGCTCGAGGTCGATCCGGTCGAGCGCCGCGTCGCGTTGAGCCTGAGGCAGGTCAAGGCGAACCCGATCCAGTCGTTCGCCGACGGCTTCGGCGAGGGTTCGCTCGTGACCGGCACGATCACCCGGATCGAGAAGTACGGCCTCTTCATCAAGGTTGCCGACGAGCTCGAGGGGCTCTGCCACATCTCGGACCTGAGCTGGACGAAGCGGCCTGAGAAGCCGACGGACGTGGCGCCCTTCAAGGTGGGCGACCGCATCGAGGTCCGCGTGCTCTCGGTCGATGTGAAGGCGCGGAGGCTGAAGCTGGGCCTGAAGCAGGTCTCGGAGGACCCGTGGGTGGCGGCAGCGGAGCGAGTTCGCGAGGGTGAGATCATCAAGGCAACGGTGACGCGGTTCGACCGGGATGCGGCCTGGCTTCAGGTTGCCGAGGGACTCGAGGGCCGCATGCACATCTCCGAGGTCTCGACCGATCGCGTCGACAGCATCCGCAGCGCACTGCGGATCGGTCAGGAGGTGGAGGCGATGGTCATCAAGTCGGATGCGACCCGTCGTCGCCTCGACCTGTCGATCCGTGCGGTGGCTGCGAAGGCGGAGGCTGAGACGCCGCGCGGCTTCGCCGATGCGGCCGCGGGCATGAGCCCGCTTGCGGCGGCGCTGCAGCGGGCGCGCGGAAACGAGGAGTAGCCCAGGGCTACGCCCTCGGCGCAGTCCCCTGCAGAGGGCGACCCCGACGACGGACCCCGAGGGGTAGCCCTCGCTTCGCCCTCTACCGGGGGGCGATCGACTCTCCGACCAGCCTGACGATGACGTCGATGGCCTCGTCGGAGCCAAGCGTCGTGAAGTCGATGAGACGACCCGACACGAAGAGGGTGCTCGCGCCGTGGACGGTAGCGTAGGCAAACGCGAGCAGCGCGGGCGGCTCGATGTCTCGCCGGATGCAGCCCGACCGCTGGCCCGCCGCGAGCAGGCTCAGCGCGAGGTCGCGAAGTTCGGTGCGCCGCGACTCGATCTCCCACGCGGTCCCGATCTCGAGGATGACCGGGTGGTTGAACAGCAGTTCAAATCGCCGCGGATAGCCCTTGGCGAAGAGGAGGAAGTGCCTGACGATGCGCATCAGCACATCGTGGGCGCTCCCGGATTCTCCGGCGTCGAGCTCGATGACCTCTGCCCGGAGCCGGTCCATGCAGATCCGCCAGAGGGCGATGTAGAGTTCGCGCTGGTTCTCGAAGTGCTTGTAGGCGGCCATGGGCGAGAGACTGACCTCGGCCGCGAGCGAGCGCATGGTCACGGCATCGATGCCGCCCCTGTCGAGGAGCCTGAAGGCTCCCTCCAAGAGCTGGGCCTGCCGGAGCGTCAGCTCCGACGGGATTGCGCGCTGCGGGATGGTCGGCGTCCGCCGGAGATCAAGGTTGGTAAACAACGTTCACCTCCGACGGTTCAATCGAGCGAATCTCAGAGTGATCCGTTCGGTGCAGCGTGACCTTCAGGGAGTGGGGGCCGGCTGCTGATGGGCCCGTCGCGATGTCCCCGAACCGGAACTCGAGCCGGTCCTCGATCTTGTATCCGCTCACAATCAGGTTGGCATCGGAGCTCACGTGGAGGTGCCCCTCGGAGTCGGAGAGCTTGCCCTGCCCCGGCGGCTTGACCTCGAAGTTCTCGACCCGGATCCTCACCACGGACTCCGGCGTCACGACCTCGTTGTTGAGCGGCGACTCGATCACGACCCGCGCAACCGGGGTGGACTCCTCGTCACAGCCGAACAATGCTGAGACCAACACCGCGGCTGGCAGAACGAACCACTTCGACATGACCATGAACGCTCCGCGGACGAGGGGCACACCTGTATAGCTGCCCTTCAACCACGTGACAACCGCACTCGAAGCCCTTCAGGCATGGAGCCGGGGTGCCGCCTCGCCGAGTGTGATGATGTCTGCCTCGTGACGAGCGAGCTCATCGAGTCGTGCCCGGACGAGGGGTTCGTCGAAGCTGCCGAGTGCGAGCTTGAGGTAGGTCGCGTAGTGCCTTGCCTCGGACTCGAAGAGTCCTCGGTAGAACGAGGCGAGCCCGGGGTCGCTCAGCCGCTCGCCGAGGAGCTGGAAGCGCTCGCACGAGCGAGCCTCGATCAGGGCGCAGGCAATGAGCCTGTCGAGCAGTGCGCCGGGCTCGTCGTTGCGGAGCGCGGCGTGGAGCCTGCCGGCATACTTCGACGGCGCCTGGCGCGTGTAGGCCCAGCCGCGCGCGCGCAGCACTTCGAGGACCATGCGGAAGTGCTGGATCTCCTCCTCGACGATCGCCGAGAGGACATCGACGAGCGCGGGATGGTCGGGATAGCGGAAGATCATGTTCAGCGCGGTCGACGCGGCCTTCTTCTCGCAGTGAGCGTGGTCGATGAGCATCTCACGCACGTCGGCCTCGAACCGGGAGACGAAGGCGGGAGGCGTTTCGGACTGCAGGGAGAGCATGGCGTTACGGCTCAGGGGGATGGGTGACGCGGTGGATCCGGACGATGCCGGCGCCGTCGGTGACGGCAACTCGAAGCGTGAGCGCAGCGGGCCGGTCGCTGCAGTGGAGGACCGCGCCGCTGGATCCGCGTCGTGTGTCGCGCGCGCGCTCCACCCGATCG
>JBILLP010000293.1:0-5011 GCA_044376025.1 Bradymonadia bacterium | reverse complement strand
CCATCGGCGGCCTTGGCACAGTCGCCCTTGCCGCAGCCCCCACCGCAGCCGCCGCAACCGGCGCCCGAGCCATCCTTGCCGCAGGCGCACGAACCGTCGGCGGCCTTGGCGCAGTCACCCTTGCCGCAGTTCCCGCCGCAGCCTCCGCCTGAACCCTCCCACTTGCCGTCGCAACCCGCGTGCGCCGCCGGCATCTCGCCTCCGCACCCACCACCGCTGGCCTCGGCCGGCGCGGCTGCGGCAGGCGTCGGGGCAGCCTTGGCCATGCCCGAACCCATCGGCTCATCGTTGATCAGGATGGGCACATTGGGCTTGACGTCCTCTGCTGGCTTCGAACAGGCGAGCAACGAACACGACACAGCGAAGGCAAGACCGACAAGGCGACGCATGACACGGCTCCGGCGAACAGATGGATGCGGCACGACCATGCGGCTGCCGCGAAGTGAGCCGAGAGAATAGGCCGATCTCGACGCGACGGCAATCTCGCGTCCATCGCTGCGCCGCCTCAGCGGCGAGCGTGCGGCGATGCGTGGGCGCGCAACAGCGCCGGTGAGAAGTGCCAGAGCGCGGGACCCGCCTCGACCTGGCGCGCACCCGCGGGCTGTGCAAGCGCCGTCGCGCACCTGTCGAGGATGGTCTGCACCGCACCGAGCGTCTCGCGACCGAAGCAGGTGCTCGCGCCCTCGTAGTTCTGGACGTCGAACTCCTCGGGGGTGGTCACGTAGCCAGCGTAGCCGTTGGCGTATCCGGCGCAGACGACCCGCTCGACGCCGTGCTGCCGCAGCGTGGCCAGCAGCTCGCCGCGGATCCGCCTGCCCGACACCGTTGTCGGCTCGAGCGGCAGCGAGGCGATCGCGAGCGGCCCGATGCGGATCACCTGGACTGGCAGCACCGAGGGAATCCACGGCATGCCCTCGAGCGCACCCTCGCGGCGCAGCCGGCGCGCCCAGCGCAGCGTCGTATCGACCGGGGGCAGCCAGCCTGGTGAGAAGGGCAGCCGCCCCCCGAAGGTGCCGCCTCCTTCTCCATGCCGGCCGTCGAGGTCGAGAAAGGGGAACTGCGCCCCGTAGACCTCGTCACGGTGCGAGTCATGGAGGCGGAGCGCGCGGCGGGTTGTGTGCCTCAGGCGGGCGGCATGGTTGAGCGCGACCGTCAGCGGCCTCGCCGCCATCATCGGCGCCGGTCCCTCCGCGGTGCCCTGCGCCATCGCCAGGCCGTAGCGCGGTGGCCCGGTGCGGGCGTCACGCCGGCCTCCCGCGAAGCGCGGCGCGACCCAGACGCTCGACAGGTCGACACGACGGACCACCCCGTCGATCGCTCCGGCGATCGGAACCCCCGGCCGTTCGGACCCGCGCTCGACCGCCTCGTGCTGCACACGGCCGACGTAGTCGGCGCTCGCGGCGTCGTCGTCGTAGCGGCCGATCACCCGGTTCCGCTCCCGGCTGAACCTGAAGTTCGGAGTCACGTCGCCCGCGGACTCCTGCGCGAACAGCGACACGAACCCGGGGCTGTCGCCGCGCGCGGCCTCCTCGTGGAAGAGCGCCGCGCGCCCCTTGTTGTCGTGGTGCAGCAGCGTCTGGTCGGCGTGGACCGACGTGTTGTGAAGCCCGAACCAGTTCATCGCGCCAAGCGGCCGGCCATCGGGGCGCCGCACCCGGAGCACAAGCATCGAGCGGTCGAGCGCCAGGTCGGCCTGCGACGCATCGAGCCTCGTCACGTCGCGGTTCCGAAGGTAGGCATCGAGCGATCGCTGAAAGGCCACGGGCTCTGACCGCGGGATCGTGGCCTCATCGAGGCTCAGCTCCGCCGGCTCAAGCCTCGCGGCGGCCTCGAGGATCGCTCCGACCGTGCCCTCGACCGCCTTCTCGAACAGTGGCTCAGAGAAGCCCGGGTTCGACAGGTTGTAGAGCAGGTAGGGCGAGTAGCCGCACGGGGCGCTGTGCGTGTGGATGGCGGAGACCTGCACGTTGTGCGGACCCCAGCCCGAACGCGGGTCACGCACCCGGAGCCGCTCGACGATCTGCTGCCACATCCAGAGGTCGACCGACTGAAGCTCGACGGTCGCCAGCACCGCGCGCCCGCCCCGGGCGTCCTCGAGCACCATGGCCCGCGCAAACAGCGGGGTCGCCGTGCCGGTGACGCGGTTGCAGTCCATGGCCCAGCCCATCATGATCGCGCCAGGCTCGACATGGGTGATGTCGCGTCGTGCGAACCCAGCCCGCAGGCCCGGATTCACAGCCCGAGCTCCCGCAGCCACGACGTGGCGACGAGCGGCTCCCCGGTGGCCGTCGCGACGAGGTCCCAGAACGCGACCGAGGCACCCGGCGCGAGCACCTCCTGGATGTAGAACTCCCCAAGCCCGAAGTTGTCGGTGACCGCGGCCTGCCCGCCGAGCTTGACGATCGGGGCCTTGAACTGCGCGGCGGCCCAGGGCGCGACGGTCGCCGCGATGACATCACGCGGGGGCGCGAGGGTGGCGGCCCAGAGCGCCCACTCGGGCACGTCGTGCTCCGGGGGCTCCACGAGCTGGTGGCGGGCCCTGGCCTCCGCCCACTGCGCCGCCCACTGCGCCGGCGCCGCCGCACCCGTGTGCACGTCGCGCGAGAACGCGGTGACCGCGCCCTGCCAGCGCCCGCGGGCGAGCCGGTACTCGATCTCGCCGCGGCGCATGTCGGCGGCGTACGGGGTGATCCGTGCGTCGGTGGCGCCCGAGAACTCCCGCAAGAAGAGCGGCTCCCACAGCGCGCGCCGCACAGACTCCGCCAGCGATGCGGCCGCGAGCAGCGAGGCCGGCTCCGCAGCCCACCCTTCGAGGCCGGGTCGTGCATAGCGGGATGCCACGAGGTGGCTGAGCCCGGTGAGGACGGCCGCCGCATGCTCGACGCCGGCGCCATCGGGCACCGACACCGCCCGGTCGACGCCCGTGCCGGCCGCCTCGAGCTGCCGGGACTCCATCGACACGCACAGCCGCGGCAGGCTCGCCCGGGCGTTCATGGCAATGCCGTCAAAGAGCCGGGCCAGCAGCGCAGGCGTCGCGTCGCCCAGCCGCGCCTCGACATCGGCGTGATGCACGCGGCGGGGCGTCCGCAGCGACGGGTCATCGTGCAGCCACACGGCAACGGGTGCAGCGACCGACCAGCGGCGCCCCGCCTGGGTGTCGAGCTCCGCCTTGCGCTGCCTCCACAGCTCGCGCGAGTTGCGGTCGACCCGCGTGAGCTCGTCGAGCAGCCACCCGTCCTCGAGGCCGAGCTCGGCCAGGGCCATCTGCCAGGCATCGGTGAACCCAAGCGAGCGCGCCTTCGCCTGGCGAAGCTCCACCAGCTCTGCGGCCCGGCTCGCGGTGGCCGCGGCCTCTGCCGAGCCCTGCCACGCCGCCCTGCGCCGGTCCAGGGTCGACGAGACCTCCGACTCCGGCCGGGGCTCGCGGGGTCCTGAGCGGGTGCGCCGCGGAACGGCCGCCGTCGGCGCGGGCTCGACCGGCTCGTCATGGACGAGCGGCGCGGCATCGCGCAGCGCAGCGGTCAGGGCCTCCTCGCGTTCGCGCAGTTCGTCGGTGCCCGCGACGGCGAAGACCATGCGGCGCACCGCCTCGAGCGCGGCACGCTCCACTGCGTCGGCCGGCCGGGGGGCCTCCGCCCCGGCGAGGACCGGGCCATCGTGCTCCAGGGTCTGCCTCGCGAGCCGCCGGGCGGCCTCGACCTCTGCCTCGCGCGCCTCATGGCCCGGCGCGAGCAGGCGTGCGGCGCGTGCAGCGTGCCACGCGGCGCGTGCGTCGGCGGTGCGAGAGGTGAAACGTTCGATCTGGCCCAACAGGTCGCGGCTTGGCATCACACCCACGAGGTCACGGCGCGGCCAATGCCGCAGGCGGGAGTCTCTTCGACTCGCGGCCCGCGCGCAAGCGCCTGTCCGGGGTGTTGACTACCTCAGCCACTCCATCGCCCGGTCTGCGAAGGTCTCGCGGCGGTATCGGCCGCGCTCGCACACCAGGCTGAGGTAGACCGACGGGTCGGGCGCGGGCAGCTCGCGATGGCGGTACGACTCGACGCCGCGCATCACATCGGCGAGCGCCACGTGCCAGCGCTCCGCGAGGTCCCGATGAAGTCCGTTCTGTGCGCCCTCGGCCGACACCCGCGCCAGCGTCTCGCGCGCAACCCGCCCTCGCCGTGCGAGGTCCTGGAGCGAACCGGCCAGCCGGTCGAGGGAGTAGCCCATCGACACCATCGAGGCCGCGACGCGCACCAGCGCCCCGGCGTCGAGCCAACGGTCCTCGAACAGCAGCACCGCCGCCTGGAAATAGTTGTAGACCGGCACGACCCGGTCCCCGAAGACGTCGAAGCGGACCACCGGTGACCGGCGGTCGAGATGGATGAAGATGCGGCGTACCCGCGTCCGCGTCCGGAGCCGCTGGTCGAACTGGCGAAGGATCGAGTCCGCCTCGCGCCGGTGCACGCGGCCGGCGCGCAGCAGGTCCTCAAGCAGCGGCAGCTCGACGCGCCCCTCGACGAGATCGGCGTAGAGGCTGTAGACCAGCGCGTCCTGCTCGGCGTCGTCCCCGAACAGCAGCTCGTCGACCTCTTCGGCATCGACCGTCGAGTGCAGCAGCGCGTCGAGCTTGTAGCCGAGCTGGTCACGAACCGCCCCAAGCCGCAGGGTCAGCAGGTTCGACAGGTTCGGTTTCAGCCAGAAGGCGTCGGGCGTGATGCCGTCGAGCGCGAGCCTCTCGGTGAGCACCTTGCGCATCTGTCGCGGTGAGCCCGAGATGAAGGTGACGCGCCGCTCATCTGCCAGCCGACCGTCGACGCCCGCGGTAGCCTGCTGTGACGTCCCCAGCAGCTCGCGGAGGAGCGCCGGCGCTCCGGGCACCACCTCGCGCGCGTGCGCTGGGGTCCTGAAGGTCCGCACGAGGTCGGCCAGCGTGTCGAACTCCGTGCGGAGGTAGGTCTTGTCGAGATCCCACCGAAAGTGCACCACCCGACGGCCCCCGGCGACCGGAGCCGCCGTCGCGTCGGTC
>JBILLP010000292.1:0-5026 GCA_044376025.1 Bradymonadia bacterium | reverse complement strand
AGAGCTGGGCATTGACGTGTCCTTCGGTGTTCCGGGGGCCAACCCGCTCGAGCCAGCCATGCGCGTGGTCGACCGCCCGTTGCCGGTCGAGGCCACGCAGACGCCCCGCGAGCTCGATCATCTCGCCCGGGGACAGGTGGTCGAACAACGGCGCCTCCTGCGGGACAAACCCGACGCGCCGCTTGACCTCCTCGGGTTGTGCGAGCGGGTCGATGCCGGTGGCGCGGACTACACCCGCGTCGCAGGGCTGCTGCCCGGTCACGATGCGGAGGAGTGTCGACTTGCCCGCGCCGTTGGGCCCCAGCAGGCAGCAGAGTTCGCCGGGGTCGATGCGGAGGTCGAGGCCTGACACGGCGGTGCGACGACCGTACTTCTTGAGCAGCGACTGGACTTCGAGAGCGGGGGTCACGCGACGCCTCGAGCTGGTTCGGGTGGATGGGCGAGTGCGTGCCGGGCAGCGACGAACGGGATGCCCACCGCGGCGGCCCATGGCACCACGGCGGTGAGGGCCGCTGCGGCGGCGCCAAGCCTCCGTGTTGTGCGGTTGCCCCGGACGCGGGCACGCGAAGCGAAGAGCTCGGAGCCGACCGAGACGGCGGCCGCGAGCGCGACGCCCGGGCTCGACGCGATGTCGGTCAGGAGGGCGAGCGCCAGGGGAGGCAGCCACGCCAGGCTCCGGGCGGCGACGCTCGACCTCGCGAGCGCGGCAACGACGGACTCCGTCGCGCCGGTGCCCGCGTTGTCGGTGGACCACGCGATCGCGTCGCGCATGTGCGGGTGGCACCAAGGCTCTCGCGCCAGCCCGAGGCCAAGGGCGATGAGCACCTCGGCAAGCGGCGCCTCGATCGACGCCATGCGGGCGAGGCCGACCGCTGCGAGGCCGACGAACAGGGCCCCGACCGGCGAATCGACCGAGAGCCGCGACCACTGGCGCCTCGCGGCCTCGGCAAGCGGGTTGGCATCGGCAAGGGCGTTGTCGCCGGTGGAGACGAACCGCCGACTCCGGACCACCTGGTCGCCGAGGTCCTCGAAGAGCCGGTCGAGGTCGAAGGCACGCGCGAGCACCCGGTGGTAGCGCTCCCGCCACGACAGCCACGCCGATGCGGCCCCGAGAGGCCCGATCGCGATGCTGAGCGCGGTCGCAAGCCAGAAGCTGGGCAGCATCTGACCGGCTGGGCCCCGGAGCTCCGGGCGGTACAGGTCACGGACAGCGAGCCACCCGAACAGCCCGGCGGCGACCGCGGCCACGAGCGCCGCGCCTGCTCCGAGCTCGAAGACCATGCGCCGCTGTGCGGGCTGGGCAAGCTCGAGTCGCCCACCCACGAACGAGCGCGGCGTGACGGCGCCGCCTGCAAGGTGCATCGCGGCGCCGACGAACGCCAGCGACGCGGTGACGCCGATCAGCGCACCCGACGCGACGGATGCAGCCGCCAGGGGAGCCTCGTGTGCCAGGGTGACGCCCATGCCGGCGGCGGCGGCTACCGGGACGTTCGACAGGAGGGCCGCGAGTGCCGGGCCGCGCCCGTCGATCGGCAGGGATCGCAGCGCCTCGCGCTGTCGAAGGCGCGTGAGCGTCTCGAAGGCGGAGAAGCCGGCGAGAGCCACCGCCCCGAGCACCGCGAAGAGCTGGAGGTCGGGGAGCGAGCCCGAGAACAGCGCACCCCGCGTCGCCCTTGCGATCGCGGCTCCGGCGAGCAGCGCGAGCGCGAGGCCGAGGTGTCGGCGATGTTGCGTCGCGAGGACGGGTGGCGCGCTGCTGCGGGTCACCGCGCCTCCACGCCGGTCACCCCGGACTTGGCCGCAGCGCGGGGATTGACGTAGGTCGGAGCGGCGCCCCCGTCGCGCCGCTGCACGGCGTCGAGCTCGCGCTCGATGATGCGAAGCCGCTCGCGCGCGAGCCGAGCGAGCGGGTGGGAGGGGTAGGTCGAGATGAAGGCGCGGTAGCCAGCCCGGGCCTCATCGTAGTCGCCGCGGGCAAGCGCCGACTCCGCGGAGTCGAAGCTCGTGGCATCCGAGCTCGGCGGAGGCGTGCAGGCGGCGAGCCAGACGAAGAGGGTGAATCGAGGCAGTCGAAGCATCTGACGCAAAAGAACAGGCTGGCTGTGTCTGACAACGCTCGCTAGGGGGGCGGACCCCGTCAAGCCGGGTCGCAACATTTCGGGCGCTTCGCGCCCGCGGCGGCCTGGGGCGGGTATCACCTGGAGGCGCGCTTGTCGCACGCATACCGAAGTGGGCTGGCGGCGATCGTCGGTCGTCCGAATGTCGGCAAGTCGACGCTGCTGAACCGTCTGGTCGGGCAGAAGATCTCGATCGCGACAGCGAAGCCGCAGACAACACGAAACCGAGTCCTAGGGGTCAAGACTCAACCATCTGAATACCAGATTGTCTTTGTCGATACCCCGGGCATGCACCAGGCGTCGAGTCCGCTCAATCGGCGCATGGTGGGCACCGCGCTCCGCGCCATCGACGGGACACACGTGATCGTGATGGTGGTCGAGGCCGCTTCGGTCTGCCGAGACGACCGCGAGGCGATCTGGGGCGGCGACCTGGCGATCCTCGAACGCGTCCTCCGTGTCGCGGACGGGCGACCGATCATTCTCGTTGTCAACAAGGTCGATCAGCTCCCCGGTCGCGACCTGCTCCTCCCGGCGCTGTCGCGCCTCGATGCGCTCGGGCACTTCGCCGCGCTCGTGCCGACACGGGCCGACAAGGGGCACAACGTGGACCGGGTGAGCGCTGCGATCGCGCCGCTGCTCCCGGAGGCTGGCCCGATGTTCCCCGAGGACGCGGTCACCGACCGCGACGACCGCTTCTTGGCCTCGGAGCTGATTCGCGAGCAGGTGCTGCTGCTGACCCACAACGAAGTCCCCTACGGCGTCGCGGTCGAGGTCGAGGAGTTCGCTGACGACGCATCCTCGGGGGTGCTCGATGTCTCCGCGGTGATCCACGCAGAGAAGGACTCGCAAAAGGGCATCCTGATCGGGCGCGGTGGCAGCAAGCTCCAGGCGATCGGCTCGGCCGCGCGCCGCGAGATGCAGCGGGTGTTCGGAGTCCGGACGCACCTGAGGCTGATGGTGCGGGTTGAGTCGGAGTGGACCTCCTCGGAGCGCGGGCTCGCGAGATTTGGATACGACGGAGATGAATCATGACCACGCCGGACGATCCGGAACGGATCGCGGACGAGTTTGAGCGAGACGACGAGCTCGAGGCACAGGATGACTGGGTCGCCGAGGCCGACCTCGATGCGGAGGGCCCCGACGACGAGGGCGGCGACCTGCACCCCGGGCCTGACGATGCGTGGGTTGAGGACACACCGATCCCGCTGATCGCGATCGTAGGGCGGCCCAACGTCGGGAAGTCGAGACTGTTCAACCGGCTGACCGGCACCCGGTTCGCGATCGTCGAGGACCTCCCCGGCGTGACCCGCGACCGGCAGTACGGTGACGCGGAGTGGGACGACCATGTCTTCCAGGTCGTCGACACCGGGGGCTTCGAGCCTGAGACCGACGACTCGATGCTTCGGCTCATGCGACGACAAGCCGAACTGGCGATCGAGGAGGCGCAGATCCTCTTCTTCGTCGTGGACGGCCAGACGGGACTGCTCCCGGCCGACCGTGAGATCGCGCAGATCCTCCGGCACTCGGGCAAGCGGGTGCTCCTTGTCGTCAACAAGATCGACGGTGCGCGGCACGAGGTCGGGATCGGGGAGTTCCACGAGCTGGGCATCCACGACGTCTATGCCATCAGCGCGGAGCATGGCCGGAACGTCGACGAGCTGATGGATGCCGTGCTTCCGCTGCTCCCGCGTCGGCAGGACCTTCAGCGTGACGAGTCCATCCTGCGCGTGGCCGTGCTCGGTCGGCCCAATGCCGGCAAGTCGAGCATCATCAACCGCATCCTCGGCGAGGACAGGCTGCTCACCAGCGACACGCCCGGGACGACGCGGGACGCGATCAACACCTGGTTCGAGCGCGACGGCCAGCGTTTCTTGTTCATCGATACCGCGGGCATCCGTCGCAAGCGCGCCATCTCGCACCGTGTCGAGCAGTTCGCGGTGGTGCAGTCCTTCAAGGCGATCGATCGTGCCGACGTCGTGCTCTACATGATCGACGCGACGGCCGGTGTGACATCGCAGGACCAACGAATCCTGGGCCTGACGCACGAGAAGGGGCGAGGTATCGTGATCCTGCTGAACAAGTGGGACCTGATGCGCATGACCGAGGCAGAGGTGAGGGCGTTCATTGCGAAGGTGCGCGAGGACCTCTCGTTCTGTGCCTACGCCCCGGTGCTGACCGTCTCTGCGCGGACGGGGCTTCGCGTCCACAAGCTCTTCGCCGTCGCGCGTCGGGTGCAGGAGCAGTTCGTGCGCCGCGTCTCGACGTCAGACCTCAACGAGTTCCTCGAGGCGGCGACGCTGAAGAACCCTCCCAAGTCGATGGGCACGCGCAGGCTGCGCATCTACTACACCACGCAGGTGGCGACGCGCCCACCGACGTTCATGTTCGTGGTCAACGACCCGCGGCTCATGCACTTCAGCTACGAGCGGTACCTGCGGAACGAGATCCGAGCCCGGTTCGGGTTTGAGGGTGTGCCGCTCAAGGTCTTCTTCAGGGCGCGAGGCAAGCGCGAAGACCTCGAACGCGTCTAGTCCCCCAGGGTCGGCACCGCGGCAAAGTCATGGATCCACGAGACGCGGAGGAGCAAGGAGGCGTGGTCGGGCGATGTGTCGCTGCGCCCGAGTGACTCGGTCCAGGCGAGCGACAGCCCGACCGACCAGGTTCGCCATCGGCGATAGTCGGCCCCGATAGAGGTCCGGACCCCGAGGCCGTCGCGGAGGGGGTCGCCTGCGAATCGCTCTTCGCCCCGCCAGACGAGGTCAGCGTGGAGGAAGGGCACGACCGTGAGCACGTCGAGGTTGACGCCGAGCCCTGCGGCGAGCTCGGTGGCGGTTCCGGCGCGGGCTGGCTGGCCGTCGGGGGTCTCCCCAAGGAGCTGCTCGAAGCCGAGCGACGTGCCGGCGCTGAAC
>JBILLP010000291.1:0-5033 GCA_044376025.1 Bradymonadia bacterium | reverse complement strand
CCAGCTCGGCGAGGCGCTCAAGGTGCTCGGCAAGGTCGAGGGCGTGCTCTCGGTCGAGCGCGTCCAGGGCTAGTACGGGGAGTCGACTCAGCCGTCCTTCGACGGGAGCAGGATCTCGACGTACTCGACCTTGAGGATCTCGAAGCTCCGGTTCCCGGCGCCGGTGTTGATCTCGACGTCGTCGCCCTCGTCCTTGCCGAGCAGTCCGCGAGCGATCGGCGACAGGTAGTTGAGCAGACCGACCTTGAAGTCGGCCTCGTCCTCGCCGACGATGCTGTACTTCAACTGCTTCTCGGTCGCCGTCTCGAGCAGGGTGACGGTGGCGCCGAACCGGATCTTGGCGCCTGAGAGCTTGGTCGGATCGATGACCTGCGCCATGGCGAGCTTCGCCTCGTACTCGCGGATCCTGGCCTCGGTGATCCCCTGCTTCTCCTTGGCGGCGTGGTACTCCGCGTTCTCGCGGAGATCGCCGTGCGCCCGGGCCTCCTCGATCTGGGCGCTGATCACAGGGCGCTCCCTGCGGAGCCGATCGAGTTCGCGGGCAAGGCGATCCTTGCCGGCCGGGGTCATCGGAAAGCGCTGCTGGCTCATGGGCGTGGTCGGTGCGGGGGAGTGTCGGGAACGTCAGACCGCCTGCGGCAGAGCAGCCGTCAAGCGTTGATGGTACTCCTGCAGGCTGCGGACGCGCAACGTCCTGTCGTCGCGTCGCGCGAGCATGGCCCGGACGGCTGCGGAGGCGGCTGCAAGCGTCGTGAAGTAGGGCAGGCCGGCATGGAGCGTGGTGCGCCGGATGCTGCGGCTGTCGACCACCGCGCGAGCGCCGTCGGTGGTGTTCACCACGATCGCGATCTCTCCGTTGATGACGGCGTCGACGATGTGGGGACGGCCTTCGGCGACCTTGTTGATGCGCTCCACCGGCACTCCGGCCGCAGCGAGGAACGACGCCGTGCCACGGGTCGCCACGATGCCGAAGCCGAGCTGCACCAGCGCCCGGGCGAGGTCGAGGGCGGCGGGCTTGTCGGCGTCGCGCACCGAGATGAAGCAGCGACCTCCCTCGGGAACCGCATTCGCCGCGCCAATCTGCGACTTGAGGAAGGCGGCCTCGAACGTGTCATCGATGCCCATGACCTCTCCGGTCGAGCGCATCTCGGGGCCGAGCAGCGTATCGACCCCTGGGAACTTCTTGAACGGCAGGATGGCCTCCTTCACCGAGAAGTAGGGCGGGACGACCTCGCGGGTGAACCCGATCCCGGCCAGCGTCTCGCCCGCCATCACCCGGGCCGCATACTTGGCGAGCGGGTGACCGATCGCCTTGCTGACGAAGGGTACCGTGCGGCTTGCGCGAGGGTTGACCTCGAGCACGAAGACCTCTCCCTGCTGCACCGCGAACTGCACGTTCATCAGGCCGACGATGTGCAGCTCCTTGGCAAGCGCGAGCGTCTGTTCGCGGATCCGGTCGATGATCGCGGCAGGGAGGCTGAACGGGGGAAGCGAGCAGGCGGAGTCTCCGGAGTGGACGCCCGCCTCCTCGATGTGCTCCATGATGCCGCCGATCACGTAGGTCTCGCCGTCGCCAATCAGGTCGACGTCGACCTCCTGCGCGTCGACCAGGAACCGGTCGATCAGGACGTTCGCGCCGTCGCCGGCAACGCGCGCCTTCTCGAAGAGCGCGTGCATCTCGTCCTCGGAGCGCACCACCTGCATCGCGCGCCCGCCGAGCACGTAGCTTGGGCGCACCAGCACGGGGTAGCCGATGGTGCGCGCGATCTGGATCGCCTCGGAGACCTGCATCGCCGTGCCGCCCTCGGGCTGGCGCAGGCCAAGGAGCTCGACGAGCTGGTTGAACCTGCGACGGTCCTCGACACGGTCGATGGCGTCGGGGTGAGTCCCGAGGATGCGGACGCCGCTGCGTAGCAGCGGCAGCGCGAGCTTGAGCGGCGTCTGGCCGCCGAACTGCAGAATGACGCCCAGCGGCTGCTCCCGGTCGGTGATCTCGAGCACGTCCTCGTAGGTCAGCGGCTCGAAGTAGAGCCGGTCCGGCACGTCGTAGTCGGTCGAGACGGTCTCGGGGTTGCAGTTGACCATGACGGTCTCGACGCCTCGCTCCCGCAGGGCCATGACGCCGTGGACCGCGCAGCAGTCGAACTCGATCCCCTGGCCGATGCGGTTCGGACCGCCGCCGAGGATGATCACCCGCCGTGGGTTCGGCACAACGACGGACTCCGGACGGTCCTCGTACGTCGAATAGAGGTAGGGCGTCATCGCCTCGAACTCGGCGGCGCAGGTGTCGACCGACTTGAAGACCGGCCTGAGGCCGGCGGCGAGGCGCGCCGCGCGGACCTCGAGCGCCGTGCGGTCGAGCCAGCGCCCGATCTCGACGTCGCTGATGCCGAGCCGCTTCGCGCGCCGGAGCAGCTCGATGCCCTCGCCGCTGGCGAGGTTCCCGCCGGCGCGGTTCCAGGCCTTGAGCTCGCCCTCGAACTCGATGACCTGCAGGATCTGGTCGAGGAACCACCGGTCAACACGCGTGAAGCCGTGGACATCCTCGACGGACAGGCCTGAGCCGAGCGCGTCGGCGATGTACCAGAGCCGCTCCGCAGTCGGGCGCTGCAGGTGATCCCTGAAGTAGTCGAGCAGGGCCTCGCGCTTGAGTGGCACACCCGCCTCGCCGGGCGGCGGGAGCAGCGGGGGCAGTCCTGCACGCCCGATCTCGAGCGAGCGGCAGGCCTTGAGGAGCGCCTCGGGGAAGGTCCGCCCGATGCCCATCACCTCACCGACCGACTTCATCTGCGTCGTGAGCGTGTCATCGGTGCCGGGGAACTTCTCGAACGCGAAGCGGGGAATCTTCACGATCGTGTAGTCGATGACGGGCTCGAACGAAGCGGGCGTCTTCTTGGTGATGTCGTTCTGGAGCTCGTCGAGGCGGTACCCGACGGCGAGCAGCGCCGCCATCTTGGCGATCGGGAACCCGGTCGCCTTCGAGGCGAGGGCGCTGGAGCGTGAGACCCGCGGGTTCATCTCGATGACAATGCGCCGACCGGTCGCGGGCTCGACGGCGAACTGGATGTTGCAGCCGCCGCTGGCGACACCGATCTTGCGGATGATGGCGATCGCCTCGTCGCGCATCGCCTGGTACTCCGCATCGGTCAGCGTCTGGGCCGGGGCGACGGTGATCGAGTCGCCGGTGTGCACACCCATCGGGTCGAAGTTCTCGATGGAGCAGATGATGACGACGTTGTCGGCGAGGTCTCGCATGACCTCGAGCTCGAACTCCTTCCACCCGAGGAGCGACTCCTCGACGAGCACCTCGCCGACCGGCGAGCACTCGAGGCCCCAGCGGATGAACTCCTCGAATTCGTTGCGGTTGTAGGCGATGCCGCCGCCGGTGCCGCCGAGCGTGAAGGAGGGGCGGATGATGGCGGGGAAGCCGACCTGCGCCGCGACGGCCCAGGCCTCCTCCAGCGTGTGGGCATAGCCTGACACGGCCATGTCGACGCCGATCTCCTGCATCGCCGTCTTGAACTTGCTGCGGTCCTCGGCGCGCTCGATGGCGTCGTAGTCGGCGCCGAGCAATTCGACGCCGAACTCTGCGAGGACGCCTTGCTCGTGGAGCGCCTTGGCGAGGTTGAGCGCCGTCTGGCCGCCCATCGTGGAGAGGATCGCGTCAGGCCGCTCGCGGGCGATGATCTCGCGCACGTAGGGAACGGTGAGCGGCTCGACGTAGGTTGCATCGGCGAGCGCCGGGTCGGTCATGATGGTGGCGGGGTTCGAATTCACCAGGATGACCCGGTAGCCTTCGGACCGGAGAGCGCGCACGGCCTGGGTGCCCGAATAGTCGAACTCACACGCCTGGCCGATGACGATGGGACCGGAGCCGATGACGAGAATGGAGCGAATGTCGGTTCTCTTCGGCATCGGTGAGACCTCCACGGTGGCCATGACGCTCTGCGGCGCGCGTCGCTAGCCGCCGGGCCGTGACGAGGCAAGGAGGAACGCGCTCCGGGCGGTCGAACGCCGCTGCGCGCATCTGGACAGGCTTCGGCGTTCGCCGTATACACTTCGCCTCGTGGATCGGCGCCTGTCGCGCTCGATTCCAGCCTCGGTGCCAAGCATGAAGTTCGGTCGCATTTTCGGTTCGACACTCCTTGCGCTCTCCCTTGTTGCCGGTGCGGCCTCTGCGGCGCCGACCGAGGTGAGCAACAACGACTACAAGGTCTCCATCGCGAGGCCCGACGGCTGGGCCGACGTCGAGGGCAACGACCGCGCCGTCTTCAACTTCAAGCACGACGCCAGCCACACGCAGCTCGAGGTCATCGGCACCCAGCTGATGACGGGCGACGTCTCCAACGTCTTCTTCGACACCTTCCACGAGACCCTCGCCAGCTCGGAGTTCACCCGGACAGGCCGTGAGGAGAAGAAGTACAACAACATCGAGGGCACCGAGACGATGTACTCGTTCTCGCATTCGGGCGTGAACATGAAGGTCGTGGTCTTCCAGTTCGTGCATGAGACGACCGCCTACGTGGCCGTCGCCTACGTGCAGCAGGAGCAGTTCGACGCGATGCTCCCGGTGTATCAGGCCGCCGTCTCGTCGATGAAGTTCGGCGAGTAGCCCGGGCCCAGCCTACGGGCCTGCATCCCCCGCAGACTGCGCGGGGGCACGGCCTGCCTCGCCGCCCAACCCTGGCCGAGCTGTCCTGACCCACAGCGGTGCCCATGATTCCCAGATACTGCCGACGCGAGCTTGCTGACCTCTGGTCCGAGGAGTCGCGCCTCCGTCTCTGGCTCGAAGTCGAACTGGCCGTCTGCGATGCGTTCGCCGACCACGGCCAGATGCCACGCGAGGTGGCGGCCCGGCTGCGCACCATCCTGGTTGTCCGGCCTGAGCGGGTCGCCGAGATCGAGGCCGTCACGCGGCACGATGTGGCGGCATTCGTACAGAGCCTCGAGGAGATCTGCGGGCCCGAGGATGGGCGCTACCTCCACCTCGGCCTCACCTCGAGCGACGTGCTCGACACTGCGTTTGCCCTGCA
>JBILLP010000290.1:0-5040 GCA_044376025.1 Bradymonadia bacterium | reverse complement strand
GGCTGCTTGGCTCCTGGGGCTTCGAGAGCACGGTCGACTACCTCTGCTGGATCGGTGACCGGGCGCTCGAGCGTGGGTTGCTGCCCCACACCAACGCCGGGATCCTGACGCGCAACGAGATGGCGCGCCTTCGGCCGACGAATGTCTCGATGGGCTTGATGCTCGAGTCGACGTCGGAGCGGTTGTGCGCCCCGGGAGGCGTTCACCACAGGGCCCCGGACAAGCGGCCCGAGCGCCGGTTGCAGATGCTGCGGGACGCGGCGAGGGAGGGCATCGCCATGACCACAGGCCTGCTCGTTGGCATCGGCGAGACACTCGACGAGCTGCTCGACACGATTGTGGCGCTTTCGGTGCTGTCCGAGGCGGGCCACGTGCAGGAGGTGATCGTCCAGAACTTCAGGGCGCACCCGGGCACGCGTGCGGAGTTCTCGCGCGAGCCTGACGCGGTGGGTTTTGTCCGCGCCGTGGCGCTGACGCGCATCCTGCTGCCGTCGGGCGTCAGCGTGCAGGCTCCGCCGAACCTGCTCCCCTGCCCGCTCGGTGACCTGCTCGCGGCAGGCATCAACGACCTTGGCGGCATCTCGCCGATCACGCCGGACTTCATCAACCCTCGGTTCGCGTGGCCTCACCTCGACGCGCTTGCCGACGAGCTGGCCGCAGAGGGGTTCACGCTCTCCGCGCGCCTCCCCGTCTACGACAGTCACCGGACCGCCCGCTGGGTCGATCCGCGGCTCGATGCGCACCTCGAGCGAGCCGAGGCGGTCCGCCGAGGCTGGAATGTGCGTCCGCAGCAGGCACTTGCGACGGTGGCGTCATGACGGGGCGGTGGCTCGACCGGCTCACGCCCGCTGTCCGGGGGGCGCTCGACGAGGCGCTCGAGCGGGGGGAGATCTCGTCGGCTTCGGCGCATGTGTTGTCAGACGCGCGGGGTCCGGCGCTGCACGCGCTGCTGTGGGTGGCTGACGAGCTCCGGAGCCGCCAGGCAGGCGACGCCGTGACCTACGTCGTCAACCGCAATGTGAATTTCACGAACGTCTGCGTGAAGTCGTGCGGCTTCTGTGCCTTCTCGAGGGACTTCAGGTCGGAGCAGGGCTACTTCTTGCCGACCGCGGAGGTGGTCAGGCGGGTCACCGAGGCGCAGGACTTTGGTGCCACCGAGGTCTGCATCCAGGCGGGGTTGGCGCCGCGGATGGAGGCAGGCTTCTATGCCGACCTCACCCGCGCGGTGAAGGCGGCTGCTCCGGGTCTGCACCTGCACGCGTTCTCGCCCGAGGAGATCAAGTTTGGCGCCGGGCGCGCGCGGACCGATGTGCGGACCTTCTTGACGGAGCTGCGCGAGGCCGGCCTCGACACCCTGCCGGGGACCAGCGCGGAGATCCTCGATGATGAGGTGCGTGCGAGGCTCGGTCCCGGGCGCATCTCGACACGGCAGTGGGTCGAGGTCATCCGCACGGCCCACGAGGTCGGGCTGCGAACCACCTCGACGATGATGTTCGGGCACGTCGAGAGCTGGGCGCATCGCATCGCGCACCTGTCGCTGCTGCGGGACATCCAGCGGGACACTGGCGGCTTCACGGAGTTCGTGCCGCTGTCCTTCGTGCACGAGGAGGCGCCGCTCACGCTGCGGGCGCAGACATCGACGGCGGCGGTCGGTGGCCCGCATGGAGACGACGTGCTCCGCCTCTACGCAATGGCGCGGCTGATGCTCGGCGCGACCTTCACCAACATCCAGGCATCGTGGGTCAAGGAGGGGTTCAGGACGAGCCAGATCCTGCTCTCTTGCGGCGTCAACGACCTTGGCGGCACGCTGATGAACGAGAGCATCTCGACCGCGGCCGGCGCCCAGAACGGGCAGCTTGCCACGCCGGCTCGGCTCCGGGCGCTGATCCGCGGAGTCGGTCGGCCACCTCGCCAGCGCACGACAACGTACGGTGTGGTCCGGGACTTTGGCATCGAGCCGGCAGAGGGTGAGGGCACCGACGAGTCGCTGAACGCCGTCACCGACGCCGAGGCCGTCTTCGGCAGCTACGAGCGCCTCACGCTCGCGCCGGCGTTCAGGTACGACCCGGCGAACCTCCACGACGAGTCGAACGCGTAGGCAAAGCGAACCGGGTCACGACCGGGAGCCTGCCGCGTGCGGCCCCGGCGTGCCTGCAAGGCTCTCTCGCCACTGCCTCAGGTCGTCGGGCAGGTCGAGGTCGAGCTCGAGCTCGGGCAGCGCGACGGTCTGGGCAGAGAGCCCTGCCTGCAGCGCGGCATCGAGATGCATCGCCAGGCTGCGAGGATGGCCCCAGTGCATCGTGAGCCGGCAGCCGGGCTGGAGCACCATGGCGTTGGTGCCCTCGCCCGACGCGCTCGAGGCCAGCACGACATCGGCAGCTCGGGGCGCGTCGAGCAGACGAGCCAGGGACAAACCTGTCACCCGGGGCAGGTCGGCCATCGCGATCAGCACCCGGTCGCTCGGCCCCGCCAGCGTCTCGGTCGCCACCTGGCACGCCTTCGCCAGTCCGGACACCTCTGCAGGCTCCTCCCAGCACTCAGCGCCACGCCCTGCGGCGAAGGCCGTGACCTCTGGGGATCGCGTGATGACGACCAGCCTCGACGGTCCAAGCGCCATCGCCGCCTCAAGCAGGCGGGCCAGGCAGTACCGGGCCAGATCGGCGCGCTCCCCAGGCCCGAGCTCGGCGGACAGCCTGGACTTGGCGCCAGCGAACTCCCGGACCGGGACAAGCACGACGAGGCTCACAGGCGGCGCCCCAACTCGATCACACGGGCGGCCAGTTGATCGCGATCGCTCGCATCGCGCATCACGGTGGCCGCCTCGACGACCACGCCGGCGAATCCGGCTTCGGTCACCGGGTCGGCGTCTCCGTGCTCGACGACCCACGCTGACACGAGATCGCCGTAGTGCGCGGCAACCGCACCCGATGAGGGCGCCCTGCCCCCGATGCTGACGAGCATCGCGGCGAGCGGACCCTTGATGGCACGGCCCCCGACGATCGGGCTGACCGCCACGACAGGCTTCGCGGCGAGGCGTTCGCGGACCCCGGGCAGCGCAAGGATCGGGTCGACCGAGACGTAGGGGTTCGACGGCGCGATCACGACGATATCGGCCCACGCGAGGGCATCGAGGCAGGCAGGCGATGCCACCGGCTCACCGTCGAAGGCGATCGACTCGACCGGCGGGCCTGCCCGGTGGAGCACGAGCCAGTCCTGGAAGCGCTGTCGCCCATGCTCCGCAGAGAAGATCCGGGTCTCGAACGGTTGGTCCGCCATCGGGATGATCGCGTGCCTGACGCCTAGCGAGGCGGCGATTCGGGCGGTGACCTCGGTCAGCGGTATCCCGGCCTCGAGCCATGCTGTGCGCGTGATGTGGAGCCCGAGATCGCGGTCACCGAGCAGGAACCAGTCGGGGCCGCCGAGCGTGCGGACCACCTCGAGCGCCTCGAAGGTCTCGACCGCCCTGCCCCAGCCGCGCTCCTCCGGCGCCAGGCCGGCGAGGGTGTAGGTCATGGTGTCGAGGTCGGGGCAGATGCGCAGCCTCCAGTGCCAGAAGTCATCGCCGGTGTTGGTGATGAAGCGGAGCTGGCTCGGGGGCAGAAGCCGGGCCATGCCATCGGCGAGCCGGGCCCCGCCGACGCCACCGGTGAGGACGACCCAGTTCATGGGGTCCTCGTCCCGGGCGCGAAGACGTCGTGGTTCGGCGGTCGCACGAGCATGCGGGCGGTGTCGTGCGCCGCGTGCCAGCGGAGGCCGCGGACCAGGACGGCCCCCCTCGCCTCATCGGCCTGCCCGGCCACGAGGTCGGCGGCCGCAGCGACCTGATCGGCGAGGCCGGTCACGGTGATCTCGAGCGTACGGCCGAACAGGTCGGGTCGGCCCCGCTGGTCCCAGAGCGCCGGAATCCCCGCGCAGCCGATGGCCGCGCCGACCGTGCCGAGCCTGAAGGGCCTGCCGAAGGAGTCCGAGATGATCACGCCCACCCGCGCGTTGGCAGACAGGCCCTGCCGCAGCGCCTCGGCAGACGCGTCGGGGTCCTCTGGAAGCAGCAGCATCCAGGTACCCTCGGCAGACATGTGGGTCGGCCTCGAGTTGCTGAAGTCGATCCCGGCGTTGGCGCAGACGAACCCGCCCCGGTGCCGCACGATCACGGCTCCCGGCGTCTCCGTAACGACGGCGGAGGACTCGCGCAGGATCATCTCGACCACACGGGGATCCTTGTTGCATCGCGCGGCGAGGCGCACCGCCTCCTCACCGGCGGTGACATCCTCGAGCCTGACAAAGCGCCCCTCTGCACGGGAGACGAGCTTTGAGGCGACGACCACCACATCGTCGTCACGCAGCGGCTCCCCCAACTCGACCAGCGCGCCGAGCAGCAGCGCCACGAGGTCGTCTCCGGGGCAGATGATCGGGAGGCCCGGGAGGGCGCGAAGCGTCAGGCTCTCTTCACAGCGGACAGTCACGTTTCGCACCCTACGATGGCGGAGCGGCATTGTTGCCCGACCGCGCGCGCCCGGTCCAGAGGCGAACCGCCGGTCATTGCGCATTGCTGAGCCAATGGGTGCATCGTAGTCAGGCACCCGGGTGGCCACTGAAGGCCCCCCTCGACGGCAGGACGCGGGCATGAAGATCGGGATCATCGGTGGAACGGGCAAGGAGGGACGCGGCTTGGCTCTGCGCTGGGCGTCGAAGGGGCATCGCGTGACGATCGCCTCGCGCGATGCGGAGCGCGGAGCCGCGGTCGCAGCGGAGCTCACGGCGCTGGCCGGAGTCGTGATCGAGGGTGGTGGCTTCGACGCCGCGCTCGGGGACACCGACGTGATCCTGGTCGCCGTGCCCTACGCGGGCCAAGCGGACACGTATCGGCAGCTTGTCGGGCGCATCGGTGACCGGGTCGTCATCGATATCACGGTACCGCTCGCGCCGCCGCGCGTGACACGCGTGACCCTGCCGCCCGGGCAGTCCGCGGGTCTCGAGGCCCGAGCGATCCTCGGCGACGAGGGGCGGCTGGTCGCGACCCTGCACCACATCAGCTCAGCC
>JBILLP010000012.1:0-15276 GCA_044376025.1 Bradymonadia bacterium | reverse complement strand
TCGACGCTGCACAGGCACTCGCCGCAGAGCTCGCGTCAGGCTTGGGGACCGACGCCGCCGTCGTGGCCGCGGACCTTGCCGATCCCGTGTCGCTCGAGCGGCTCGTGGACGCGCTTGCGCGATTCGAGCTCCGCGGGCTCGTCAACAACGCCTCGGTGTTCGATCGCGCGACGCTCGCCGACACCACGCCCGACGCGCTCGACCGGGCGTTCCGCGTCCATGTGCTCGCGCCGCACCAGCTCATGCGCACGCTCCGCGCCCGCGGCGGACTCGCCGCGGTCGTCAATGTGCTCGACGCCCGCATCGACCGGGCGTGGCCGGAGCGGGGAGCCTACCTGGCCTCGAAGGCCGCCCTGGCGTCGCTCACGCGAACGGCGGCGCGGGAGTGGGCGCCCTCGACACGCGTCAACGGCGTCGCGCTTGGTCCGATCGAGCCGCCCGGCTGCCCCGGCGACTGGGGAGCGCCCCACTCCGCCTCGGTCAGGTCGCTGCTCCCCGCAGGGTCCCCCGCCACTCCCGACGAGGTGGCATCGACGGTCGCGCTGCTGCTTGGCGACGCGCTCCCCCACGTCACCGGCGCGATCTGGACCATCGACGCGGGTCGTTCCCTCGTCTGAGCCCGCCTCAGCGGATCGAGGTCCAGTCGAAGTTCGGCGAGTTCGCCTGCGCGACACCCCCGAAGCTCGACAGCACGCCAACGAACGAGACACACTGGCCCGGGGCCAGCAGCGTGCTCGCAGATCGCAACGTCAGCAGGCTGCCCCCGGCATAGGATAGATCCCAACACCTCGACGCGCCGCCGCAGGCGGCACCTCCTCCGCTGATCCGCCCCTCGACCCGGACAAGCTCACCGACATCGTCGAGCGTCACCGGGGTGTAGGTCCGCTCCAAGACATAGACGGGCACCGTGTCGGCATCGAGTTGCCAGTTCGATGCGGCCTGGATCTGCCCTGCCCCGAAGTAGGCGTCGACGGCGAGCACCGAGAAGCTGATCTGCTGCCCCACCCTCACCTCGAAAGGCGGCACGTTGGCCGCAGAGGTGTAGTCGAGACGGACCTCGATCGTCTGGTTCGCGTCGGCGACCCAGAAGTTCGACTGCGACGGCGGGACCGCCGAGGTGTTCCGATAGCTCGTGGCGACCACCGTGGCGGAGAACACGTCGACGGGGACCGCCAGCTCGACGGGCGAGGCGGGGTCAACCAAGGGCAGCACTGCCTGCACCGCGTCGAGGTTTGCGTCGGGGTAGCCTGCCTCGTTGCGGCGCGTCACGAAGACCGCGACCCCTCCGCCCGGCGGGTCGATCGCGCCGACCTGCCCGGTGAATGAGGGGTCGGCCCCGCAGACGTCCACCCCGGTGTCGGTGGTATCGGCGTCAGGCACGGTGTCGATCGAGGTGTCCGCCATCGTGTCGGGCACCCCTGTGTCTGCGGGCACGGTGTCGGGAGCCTCGGTATCGGCGAGGTCGGTATCTGTCGGCTCGGAGTCAGGCAACACGTCCGTCGTGTCGGTGTCGGGAGCCTCGGTATCGGCGAGGTCGGTGTCGGGCAGCCCGGTGTCGGCGAGGTCGGTGTCGGGAGCCTCGGTATCGGCGAGGTCGGTGTCGGGCAGCCCGGTGTCGGCGAGGTCGGTGTCGGGCAGCCCGGTGTCGGCGAGGTCGGTGTCGGCCACGCCTGTATCCGAGGAGGTGTCGGACTGGCCCGGACCGCCGCCCGAACCCGCGGAGCGACGAGGCCTGGCGTCATCGGAGCACGCAGACACCACCACGAGCAGTGGCAGGCAGGCTCGAAGGGCGACGGTGGGGATGGCCATGGCGGTCACGACGAGGTCAGCGGCGACCCTTCCTCGGGTAGCGGGTGGGTTCAGCTGCGTACAGACGGCACAGGGAGTGGCATTCTCCGCGTGGCACGTGGGAATCCAACGGCTTGCGCGCCCCAGATTGTCGCACTAGTTCGGTCAACAATGCCGAATGAGCCCGGCATGTCCAACCCGTGTCGAGTCCGAGATGTCTGACTTCAAGTCCTACCTGGCCCGCATCAAGTCATCGATCCGCGAGGTGACGGTCGACGAGGTGAGGTCGCGCTCGTCGAGCGCGGTCCTCATCGACGTCAGGGAGCCCAATGAGACCGCCGACGGGCACATCGAGGGCGCGGTGCTCGTGCCCCGCGGCCTGCTCGAGCTGCGCATCGAGGACAAGGTGCCCTCGCGGGAGCAGGAGATCATCCTGTACTGCGCCGGAGGCAACCGCTCGGCGCTGGCCGCGGCGTCGCTCCGGGAGCTCGGCTACACGAACCTGGTGTCGATGGCGGGAGGGTTCGCGGCCTGGAAGCAGAAGGGGTTCGCGTTCGCGGTCCCGGTCGTCCTCACCAGCGAGCAGCAGACCCGGTACAGCCGGCACCTGTTGATGCCCGAAGTCGGCGAGGCCGGCCAGCAGCGGCTCCTGCAGTCGCGGGTCCTGATGCTCGGGGCGGGCGGGCTCGGGTCACCCTGCGCCTACTACCTTGCAGCCGCGGGTGTCGGCACGCTCGGCATCATCGACAGTGACGTCGTCGACCGTAGCAACCTGCAGCGGCAGATCCTGCACAACGAGTCCCGCATCGGGACCCCGAAGGTCGAGTCGGCCGCCAAGACGATCCGCGATCTCAACCCCGACATCCGCGTGAACGCCTACAACACGCGCCTCACGGCGGAGAACGTGCTCGAGATCTTCGAGGGGTACGACGTCATCGTCGACGGTGGGGACAATTTTCCGACCCGCTACCTCGTCAATGACGCCTGCGTGCACCTCGGCAAGCCGAACGTCACCGGTTCGGTGTTCAGGTTCGAAGGCCAGGTCACCGTGATCAAGCCGGGAGAGGGCCCCTGCTACCGCTGCCTCTACCCCGAGCCGCCGCCACCCGAGTTCGCTCCCTCGTGCCAGGAGGCCGGCGTGCTCGGCGTGCTCCCGGGCACCATGGGGCTGCTGCAGGCCACCGAGGTCATCAAGCAGATCCTCGGCATTGGTCGTCCGCTGGTCGGAAGGCTGCTGCTCTACGACGCGCTCGAGCAGAAGTTCAGGGAGCTCAAGGTGCGCCGCGACCCCAACTGCCGGATGTGCGGCGAGCATGCGACCTTCTCTGGCTTTACGGAGTACGAGCAGTTCTGCCGCTTCGAGTCCCCGGCGTGAAGCGGGGCCGTTCCTTCGCAGAGCCGTCGCGGGCAACGGCGGGCCGGCAGGGGGCCGGCGGTTCGTCGCGCCGCCCACCCGGCCCTGGATCGGGCGAGCCGGCCAGGCCGCGACAGGACTTCGACCCTGCCCGGGGCTGGGAGCATGTGGCCGACTGGTACGACGGCCTCGTCACCGACCGCCAGCACGATCACTTCGGCGACACGATCCTGCCGGGGCTTCGCCGACTGCTCCCGCCGCGGCTCGAGGGTCAGCGTTGGCTCGATGTGGCCTGCGGGCAGGGGTACGTCGCCGAGGCGCTGGCACGCGAGGGAGCGAAGGTTGTCGGCCTCGACGCGGCGCCATCGCTGATCGAGGCTGCGAGGCGGCGCACGGCGGCGGGGCCTGTCGCCTCGAGGCTGGCGTGGGTGGCTGCCGACGCCCGCGAACTCGGGACGGCGCTGTCGGCAGCGGGTCAACCGGGGCCCTACGACGGCGCGGTGTGCGTCATGGCCCTGATGAACATCGATCCGCTCGGGAGTCTGCTGAGCGGGCTCGCAGAGGCGTTGCGATCTGGCGCTCCCTTCGTGTCCGTGATCCTGCACTCCGCCTTCAGGGCCCCCGGGCGCTCAAGCTGGCACTGGCGTGACGCGATCGCGGGCGGCGGAGTGCAGTCGAGACAGGTCGACTCGTACCTCACGCCCTTCTGCTCGGACATCGTGATGAACCCGGGCGGGGTCGCAAGCGGCGCGCGACCGGTCACAACCCGGACCCACCACCGGCCGCTGGGTGCCTACGTCGCGGCGCTCGCCACGGCAGGGTTCGCGGTCGACGCGCTCGAAGAATGGTCGAGTTCGCGGCGAAGCACGAGCGGTCCTCGTGCATCCGAAGAGAATCGCGCGCGGGCGGAGATCCCCATGTTCGCGGCGATTCGGGCGTTTCGCCGCTGAGAGGCGACGCGGGTGCAGGCCTGCGATGACGGCGGCCGGGCTGGACTGAGGTCATGATGGCACGAGTGTTCATGGTCAGCATCGGCGACGAGCTGCTCGACGGTCGGACCGCCGACGGCAACGCCCGCACGCTCGGGGCCTGGCTGCGCCGGCGCGGGCACCGCCTCGTCGGTTCGCTCAGCGCGTCGGATTCGATTGAGGCGATCGTCGACGCGCTCTCGGTGGCGCGCGCCCGGTCTGAGGTCGTCGTCACCAGCGGTGGGCTCGGCCCGACCCTCGATGACCTGACGCGCGACGCACTTGCGCAGGCGGCTGCGGTGCCACTGGCGCACGACGCGGCGTCGGAGTCGAAGCTTCGCCGGTGGTTTGCGGCGCGCGGCCGCGAGATGGCCGAGGTCAACCTGCGCCAGACGTGGTTCCCGGCAGGCGCGCGGGTGATCCCGAATGCGACCGGCACGGCAGACGCGTTCGTCACCCTGGTCGAGAGCGTCCCCGTGCTGTCGCTGCCGGGCGTTCCTCGGGAGTTCTTCGCCCTGCTCGACGCCGGGCTGGCCGAGTTGCTCCCGACGGCGGCGCCCCGCTGGTACTCGACGCGGTACTCGCTCGGGCTCGGTGAGAGCGAGGTGGCGAGGCGCATGGAGTCGCTCGTCCGGCCGCCGGGTGTCCACGTGACCTGGTGCGCGAAGTTCCCGCTGATTGAGGTGGAGCTGTCGGCGGCAGCCGAGGATGCCTCGGCGGGAGAGGCGTACGCCGACGCGGTCTGGGCGCTGCTGGATCGCTGGCTGCTTCCCGCCGGTGCCTCGACCCCGGAGCAGGCGCTGGTCGCCGCCCTGACCCGGGATGGCTCCACGGTGGCTGTTGCGGAGAGCTGCACCGGTGGCGGCATGCTGAGTGCGCTCACCGATGTGCCTGGCGCGAGCTCGGTCGTCGGCTGGGGCGCGGTGACCTACTCGAACGAGGCCAAGTCGGGCTTTTGTGGTGTACCGGCTGAGCTGGTCGCCGCACACGGCGCGGTGAGTGCCCAGGTCGCGGCGGCGATGGCCGAGGGGATCCGTCGGCGAGGCGGGGCGACGTGGGGGCTCTCGGCGACGGGTATCGCGGGCCCAGACGGCGGGAGCGTCGCCAAGCCGGTCGGGACCGTGTTCGTCGGTATCGCGGGTGCAGACGGCACGCGGGTACTGTCACTCTCGCTCGGCGCGACGCGCACGAGGCGCGAGGTCAGGGTGCTGACGGCCGCGCTGGCGCTCCGGGCCCTCGAGCGGGCGGCGGCCGGTCGGCTCGAAGACCTCGGGGCCGCGGCTGGTGTTCTCGACACAGACTGCTACCCGGGAGCAGCCTGATCCACGAGCCCCGAGCCTGAGCATGCGCTGGACCCTTGCAATCGACATTTCGATCCCTGTCGCCGAGCGGCTGGCGATGATGGTGGACGAGGTCGACGAGGGGTTCCGGCACCTCGGCGTTGACGGGTCGTGGGTGGGCGCGGAGCGGATCCGGATCGTCGCGGCGTCGGGGGTCCTGTCGTCGGCAGGAGACGAGGAGCGGGTGTCGATGGTGGCCGGGAGGGTGGCCGCGTCGAGTCCGTCGTTCGACGTGTCGGTGCTGCCGCCGCGCTTTGCTCCCTCGAGGGAGGAGCCGCGGTTCGTGGTGGCGCCACTGGGCACGGGCTCGACGCAGGTTCGGGAGCTGCGGGAGCGGCTCCGTGGGGAGCTGACGAGCCTGGTCGATCCGTGGGCGGTCGCCGAGGAGGGGGGAGCCTGGATCCTGCTGGGCCGGCTGGCGTCGACGGACCGGGTGGATGTGACGGGATTCCTGCCCGAGGTCGAGGGCGTGCTGGGGAATTGCAGGGCGCAGGAGCTGACGCTTCTGCGCTGGGAGGCGACGCGTTCGGGGGTGAAGCCACGGGTGGTGCGGAAGTTTCTTCTGGGTGTCGACGCAACAATGTCGCGGAGCTGCCGATAGAGTCTCTGCAACGCCTCTTGCACTCGTGAGGCCTGCATGGTACTGAACGGGTGTTCCGTAAACTGGGAGAGCAGAGATGACGACGTCGGCAGAGAAGAAGAAGACGCTCGAGGCAACGGTCAAGAACGTCGAGAAGCAGTTCGGCAAGGGCGCGATCATGCGACTTGGTGGCGAGGACTCGACGCTGAAGGCGGTGGAGGTGATCTCCACGGGTTCGATCAGCATCGACATCGCGACCGGGGTGGGAGGCTACCCGAAGGGCCGAGTCATCGAGATCTACGGGCCTGAGTCGTCGGGCAAGACGACGCTGACGCTTCACGCGATTGCGGAGGTCCAGCGTCAGGGTGGGATTGCGGCGTTCATTGACGCGGAGCACGCACTGGACGTGCAGTACGCGAGGTCGCTGGGCGTCAATGTCGAGGACCTGCTGGTGAGCCAGCCCGACACGGGCGAGCAGGCGCTCGAGATTGCGGACATGCTGGTGCGTTCGGGTGCGGTCGACCTCGTGGTGATCGACTCGGTGGCGGCGCTTACGCCGAAGGCGGAGCTTGAGGGCGAGATGGGAGACTCGCACGTGGGCCTTCAGGCGCGCCTGATGAGTCAGGCGCTGCGGAAGCTGACTGGCACGCTGTCGAAGTCGAACTGCTCGCTGATCTTCATCAACCAGATCCGCCTGAAGATCGGTGTGATGTTCGGCAACCCGGAGACGACCACGGGAGGCAACGCGCTGAAGTTCTACGCGTCGATGCGAATGGACATTCGGCGCGTGGGGGCGATCAAGGATGGCGAGAGCGTCATCGGGAGCCGGACGCGAGTGAAGGTGGTGAAGAACAAGGTGGCGCCTCCCTTCAAGGAGGCGGAGTTCGACATCATCTACGGCAAGGGGATCTCGAAGGAGGGGGACCTGGTCGACCTCGCCACGGATCTTGGGATCATCGACAAGTCGGGGTCGTGGTACTCGTTCGAGGGCGAGCGGCTCGGCCAGGGTCGCGAGAATGCGAAGTCAGCGCTCGCGGAGAATGCGGCGCTGTCGGCCCGGATTGAGGCGATGGTCCGCACGCACTTCGGCCTGTTGGGCGGCGAGGCGCGGGCGACTGGCTGAGCTTCGGCGGCGCGACCTCAGACGATGAGTGGTCGGAGGGGCCGCTCATCGGGTCGCGGGCATGCCCTGGTTCGAACTGGTTCGCATAGAGGTTTGTCGACACCGGGCGGTGCGTGCTAGGCTCGCCATGCGCTGGCGTTTGCCCGTCGGGCTCGAACGGACCCCTCATGATCGACCTGAACAACATCCTCACCGTCGCCATCAAGGGCGGGGCCAGCGACATCCACATCAAGGCAGGCCTGCCCCCGATGTTCCGCGTGAACGGCTCGCTGCTTCCGCTCAAGGAGGCCCAGCGGCTGACGCCGGAGGAGATCGCGAAGACTGCGCTCGCGATCATGTCGCCGGCCCAGCAGCAGACGCTCAAGGACCGGCTCGACTGCGACTTTGCCTACGGCGTACCCGGCGTGGGCAGGTTCCGCGTCAACGTCTTCATGCAGCGCGGAGCCACCGGGATGGTGCTTCGGGTCATCCCCTACAAGATCCAGACGATCGACGGGCTGCTGCTGCCGAACGTCGTCAAGAAGGTCGCCGACAACCATAGAGGCCTGATCCTCGTGACCGGGACCACCGGTTCGGGCAAGTCGACGACCCTCGCGGCGATCATCGACCACATCAACTCGACCCGGAACGCCCACATCATCACGGTCGAGGACCCGATCGAGTTCCTGATGCGCGACAAGCGGTCGGTGATCAACCAGCGTGAGGTCGGTGCCGACTGCGTCTCGTTCGGGTCGGCGCTCCGCGCTGCCCTGCGCCAGGATCCCGACGTGATCCTGATGGGCGAGATGCGCGACATGGAGACAATCGAGATCGCGCTCACCGCCGCGGAGACAGGTCACCTCGTGCTCTCGACGCTGCATACGACGGACGCCGCAGAGACGGTCACCCGCATCGTGACCTCGTTCCCTCCGCACCAGCGAAGCCAGATCCGGCTGCAGTTCGCAGGGATCATCAAGGGAGTCATCTCGCAGCGGCTCGTGCCGAAGCGGGATGGGCGCGGCCGAGTCGCCGCCGTCGAGGTCATGGTCAGCACCGCCCGGATCAAGGAGCTGATCATGGACGAGACCAAGTCGAGGGATCTCCACGAGACGATCGCCAAGGGTCGCGAGACCTACGGCATGCAGACCTTCGACCAGTCGCTGATGTCGCTGCTGCAGCAGGGGCTGATCACGTACGAGGAGGCGATGCTTCAGGCGAGCAATCCCGATGACTTCGCGCTGCGCGTCTCCGGCGTTGAAGAAGCGGGTGCCGGCTGGGCACCCGACCCCCGTCGAGGCGGTGATCGCAACGACAACAACGAGTTCGACCTCTCTGACTTCTGAGGGCCTCTGACCGATGCCGCTCTGCCGTGTAACATGCCGGCGGGCCCTCGGGCCCGCGTTGATGCTGCTCAGCACCGGCTGGGCCGCCGCGGTCAGCGCCGGCGTCCCGGGCGACGGCGCCTCGGGGCCCGCATCATGGCGCGACCTCGGACCGAGCCCGGTTGACGGAATCAGGGTGGGACTCGAGGTGGAGACCGTACGCCGGACACTCGAGGTCGATGGCGGCGCATCACCGGTGCTGTTCGAGGCGCCGTTCTACCCCGGACTCAAGCTTCGGCTCGACCTCCTCCCGGTTGCCTGGTTCGCTCCCTCGTCTCGTCTGTCGGGTCTTGCCCTCTCGTTTGAGACCTCGAAGCACGACCTCGATACCCGCACCGAGGTCCCCGACGGGCAGTCCACGCGGACCATCTCGATCCCCACCCGTCACGACGCTTCGTGGTTCGGCGCATCCTACCCCTTCTCGCCGCTCAGGGAGCTGAACATCACGCCGAGCCTTGGATGGCGGTCCGTTGAGTTCGCACTTGGAGGGAACCCGATCTACACCTCGTCGTTCTACCAGGGCGTCACGGTTGGGCTTGCCGCCGATTGGCTCGCAGGACCCGGGCTCTCGCTCGGCGGCACCGTCGAACTCAGGCCGGCAGTCGACATGGGGTCGACCGCAGCCGCGTTCGGAGGCGACCCCGATGTCCTGGGCTGGGGAGCCGGGCTCGAGGCAGCCTGGGCCTTCGATCCGCAGTTGAAGCTGAGGGGCGCGGCACGGTATGAGCGGTACTCCGGCTCGTTCTCCGCGCCGGCAGAGGGGACTGGTGAGGGCGCAGAACTCGTTGACGGCGTCACCAGCTTTGTTGTTGGCCTCGGATGGTCCTACTAGACATTCTGTGTTTGTTTTGCTCCGACGAGGCGTTGTCGCCTCGATCGTGCCACTTCGAGAACGAGTACCCCGTTGTCGGATGATGCCACCAAACCCGTGACGCTTCGAGCTCGGCTGGAGAAGTTCCAGTCGGTGGAGGCATTCAAGGAGGGCTACAGGTCGAACCTGGCCCGGACGTGGGTCTACGTCGCCTCGCGGACGGCGAGAGCGCCTGGCACGGCGGTCCAGTTCAGGTTTGAGCTCGCCAGCGGTGACCCGGTCCTTCGCGGCGAGGGTGTGGTCTCGGAGCAGCGGCTCGATGATGCCGGGCAGCCGCGCGGATTCGTGATTCGGTTCAAGAAGCTCGACCGAGGCTCCAAGGCGCTGGTCGATGAGATGACGGCCGGCGATGCCGGCGCGGCGGCTCCTCCGCCCGAGGCACCCTCCGACGAGGGGTCGGTCTTCTCGACGCACGAGGTCCACGCGTCCGCGCTTCGTCCTGCAGAGCAACTGCTGGAGCGACGCGCCGGCGCAACCTTGGAGGCCTCGGGTGAGGTCCCGACGACACCCGACCTCCTTGCGGGTCACGCGACAGCGACGCACCCCGACCGCAAGCAGGCCGTGGCCTCGCGAGCGGTGTTCGATGCCCCGACCTCACCAGACCTCGCGGGTGAGCGGGAGCCGGGCAGCGACGCACGGCGTGCGATCCCGGCAGGCTTCAGCCCGACCACCGAGGTGCCGACGGCGCCCGACCACGCCAGGTCGCCCAACGCCGAGGTCCCGGTCACAGCAGGAGGCGAGATCGAGGCGGCACCGGCTCCGGCCGCGTCTGACGCCCCGACCCTACCCCCGATCGATGCCGCAACCGAGGGCTCACCGAGCGCGAAGCTCGCGAGCCGCGAGGAGCCGGAGGTGGCTCGATCCCGGGCAGACACCCTCACCCGGGTGCGGGAGCAGTTGAGTCGATTCAGGGCGACAGAGACCGGCACACAGCGTCCCGTCGCACGGCCGGCCGAAGTCGAGGCGGTGGAGCCCGCCGTGCCAGCCATCCTGCCCGCTCCGGAGTTGTTCACCGAGTCGGGCCACGCAGACATCCGAGGAGCCCAGACACGCCCGCGATTGCCCAATCTGCCGCCGTCAGGGCCGTTCGAGGTGGTGGAGCCCCCGCAGCCCTTCGCCCCCCCGCAGCCCTTTGCCCCCCCGAGGCCCGACGCCGCACATCCTGGTGAGCCGCGATCGGCGCCAGCACCGGCAAACGAACGCATGTGGATGGAGGACCCGGCCTTCGATGCCATCGAGGACCTCCGTCCCGCGCCTCCGGCTCCGACGTGGCCCGCCGCAATCGGGCCGTCGAGGGCGGCAGCCAGCGTCGACGGTGGCACGCGTGCGGAGACACAGGGCGTGCAGGCCGTGGACCTCGGCTTCGATCCGCTCGACGGGCTGTTCGATGCGGCGCCGGCTGCGCCTGCCGCGGAGCGAGGCCGGGGTGCGCCGGATAGGCCTGCTCGCCCGTCGGCGCTGCCGCCGGGCAACATGCCCGGGCCGGCCGATAGCTCCTGGGCTCCGTTCGCTGAAGGCGGCGATTCGGGCAGGAGCCAGGCCCCGGCAGCGGCGCGCCGGGCTCCCGTCGGGACTTTCGAGCGGGTCAGCCCAGGCCCGAACGATTCCGCGATTCCGGCACCTGAGGTCCCCTTTGGCCGGCGTAAGCCCACGAGGCAGCAGGCTCCTGCACCCGTCGCGCCCGAAGCCGGGGCGAGGGGCTTCGCCGGGCCTGGTTTCGATGCGCCCGCCGCAAGGCCCGCCGCCTTCGGTGAGGAGCTCTTCGCGGCGCCTCACGAGTTCGTGCCCTCCCCCTCGAGCGTCAGGCCGGCCGCACCGGAGCAACCCTTCGAACCGGCCATCACCGCAGGTCCGAGCTCTCACACGCCGCAGGGCTTTCAGCGGCTCGACCCTGCAGCCCGCCCCTCATCTCCGGGCTTCTCCTTCGCGCCCCCGGCGCCGCCCGCGGCTCCCAGGCCGGCGCCGCAGGCACCCCGACAGCTGCCACCGTCTCCGCAGCCGCCGCTCGCTCCCGCCACCGAGTCTCGGATGGGATTTGCGGCCCTTCCTCCCGCCAGCGCCCCGAAGGCCACCGCCGGAGACCCGCGCCCTGTCAGCGCCGCGAACAACCCCGCGCTACCCGCCTCGGCGCCCGATGCCCCGAAGTCCAAGCGGAACCGGCTGCCCCTGCCGCCCATGCGCCCGGTAGCCAAGCCCATCGAAGAAGAGGACAAGGGCTTCTTCGGGCGCATCTTCGGCAAGAAGAAGTAGCTCAGGCACCACCCATCCGGGCGCCGACGTCTCGTCGGTACTGCACGCCCTGCCAGCAGATCCGCGCGACACCCCGGTAGGCGGACCGGATCGCATCGGCCGGCGTCGCACCCCGGGCTCCCACTCCGAGCACCCGACCACCGGCCACGAGCAGAGCCTCTCCCTCACGCCTCGTTCCCGCATGGAAGACCACGACTGACGGCTCCCGTGACGCCTCGTCGATGCCTTCGATGCGCGCGCCCCGCTCCGGCTTCTCCGGGTAGCCGGCGGCTGCCATGACCACGACCGCCGACGGTGATGCCGCGAGCGGAGCCTGGCCCGACAGGTCGCCACGGGCCGCCGCCACGAGCACGGGCACGAGGTCTTCGTCGAGTGCAAGCATGATGGCCTGCGTCTCGGGATCCCCGAGCCGGGTGTTGAACTCCAGCACCCGCGGCCCCTCAGCCGTGAGCATCAGCCCCGCGTACAGGAATCCACGGTAGTCGATGCCCCGGCGTCTCAGCTCGGCCAGCGTCGGCTCGATCACGTCGCGAGCGATTCGACGGCAGAGTGCCTCGTCGGCGAAGGGAACCGGCGAATAGGCGCCCATGCCGCCCGTGTTCGGCCCGGTGTCGCCATCCCGGAGTCGCTTGTGATCCTGCGCCGTCGGCATGCAGACGAACGATGTGCCGTCGGTCAGCACGATGAAGCTGAGCTCGACGCCGTCGAGGCGCTCCTCGAGGATCAGCGTGTCGCAGGCGGTGCCAAACGGCCGCAGCCGGAGCATCGAGAGGGCCTCGTCGCGAGCCTCCTCGAGGCTGTCGCAGACCACCACGCCCTTGCCGGCCGCGAGTCCATCGGCCTTCACAACGAGTCCCGGGCCTCGAAACCGCCCGATCCACGCCAGGACATCCTGCTCCGAGGAGACCTCCGCGTAGGCCGCAGTCGGCACAGCGGCGGCTGCCATGACCTGCTTGGCAAAGAGCTTCGAGGCCTCGAGTCGGGCCCCATCGGCGCCCGGACCCACGGTCGGGACGCCCACGCCCCGCAGCACCGAGGCGACCCCGGCCACCAGCGCGGCCTCAGGCCCAACCACCGCCAGCTCGCACCGCTCGCGGGCGGCAAGCTCTGCGATTGCAGGCGCATCGGTCTCCGGGATCGCAACGCAGCGACAGCGGGGTTCTGCGGCGATGCCGGGGTTCCCGGGGACGGCGATGACCTCGGTGACATGCGCGCTTTGCGCCAGCTTCCAGGCCAGCGCGTGCTCGCGACCGCCGCTTCCTACGACCAGAACCTTCATCTGAACCTCATCGTTGCGTGCGCCGCAGGATTGGCGTCAGTGCCTGAAGTGCCGCCGCCCGACAAAGACCATCGCGATGTTGTGCTCGTTCGCCGCCACGATGACCTCGTCGTCGCGTCGCGATCCACCAGGCTGGATGATGGCGCGAACGCCCCCCTTCGCCGCGAGGTCAACCCCGTCGCGAAACGGGAAGAAGGCATCGCTGGCGAGCGAGAAGGGGGTGTCGCAGATGTTCGCCCTCTTGAGGGCAAGGTTCACCGCATCGACGCGGGACATCTGTCCGGCACCCACGCCGGCCGTTGCCCGGTGGTCGCCAACGACGATCGCGTTCGACTTCACGTGCTTGCACACGCGCCACAAGAATCGGAGCGCGCGTGACTCCGCGTCAGTCGGGTGGCGATGCGTCACGACCCGCCACTCCGCGAAGTCGAGCTCGACCGAGGGGTCTGGCGTCTGCGCCAGCAGCCCGAACGCGGTAGACCGGTAGCGCGGCCGGTTGTCGCTACCGGGGGCGACCTGCAGGAGTCGAAGCGCCTTCTTCGCAGCCAGGATGCCACAGGCCTCAGGTTCGAAGCCGGGTGCGACAACCACCTCGAGGAAGAGGTCGGAGAGCTTGCGTGCGAGGGCTGCGCTGACGGGCCGGTTCGTCGCGACGATGCCGCCGAAGGCAGAGACGGGGTCCGCCGCGAGCGCGAGCTCCCATGCACCCTCGATGGTGTCCGCGGTGCCGACGCCACACGGGTTCGTGTGCTTGACCACGACCGCGGTCGGCTCCTCGAACTCCCTCAGCGCCTCAGCAGCGGCGTCAGCATCGAGCAGGTTGTTGTACGACAGCTCCTTGCCCTGGAGCAGCCTCGCGCCGCCGAGCGGTCGCGAGAGCCCCACGCGATAGAGGGCTGCGGCCTGATGGGGATTCTCACCGTAGCGGAGGTCGAGTTCGCGACGCAGGGGCAGGACCGTCGACGCAGGCAGTGGCAGGTCTGCCGGGTCGTTGCGCGCAAACCAGGCAGCGATCGTCGCGTCGTACTGGGCGGTATGCTCGAACGCGCGGCGTGCGAGGGCCCGCCTCAGGTCGATGTCGGCAGAGCCGGACTCGAGCGCGCTTGCGACGCCATCGTAGTCGTCAGGAGACACCACGACCGTCACGGCGGCGAAGTTCTTTGCGGCGGCGCGGACCATCGCCGGCCCGCCAATGTCGATCTGCTCGATGGCATCAGGCTCCGCGATGTCGGCATCTGCCACGGCCTGGGCAAACGGGTAGAGGTTGACGGCAACCACATCGACCGGCCGGAGGCCCTGCGCGCGCAACTGCTCCGCGTGGTGCGGCAGGTCACGCCGGTGCAGGATTCCGGCGTGCACGGCGGGGTGTAGCGTCTTGACGCGACCGTCGAGGATCTCGGGGAAGCCTGTCAGCTCGGACACGTAGGTCACGGGCAGGCCGGCGTTGCGGAGCTCCTTGAAGGTGCCTCCGGTCGACACGAGCTGGTAGCCGAGCGACTCGAGGCGTTGGGCAAAGGCGATGAGCCCCCTCTTGTCGGAGACGGAGAGCAGGGCAATGGGACTGGCGGCGTGGTTCGTCGTCATGCGGTCTCAGAGCCTGGCGGCCGCTGGACCGCCTGCCGTGTTGGCGCCGATCAGTCGTCGCCGAGGAGGTCGGTGTACTCGATCTGCAGCTTCTCAAGCCCGAACACCTCAACCTGCCGGATGCGCTCCCGGGTCAAGTTGAGGATTTCGCCGACCTCCTCGAGGGTGATGCCCCCGCGGTCGGCGACATCAAGGGCGCAGGTCTCGCGCATCTCCCACGGCTCGAGGTCGGGGAAGTTGAGCTTGATGGTCCCGGTTTCGGGGTTGACGTCGAGGTAGAGGTGGAACTTGCAGGAGACCCAGGGGCAAGGACGGGCACCCTGGACACAGTCCCTGCGCGAGCGGGGCCTCATGTGCTCGGTGTCCCGGAGGACCTCGTTGGTCTCGGCGAGCTCATCGCGGGTGAGCCGCCTGACGTTCAGTGTCTTGGAGCGACGCAGGCCCTTTCTGCCCTGACGCTTCGCGACGCCCGACGGCGTTATGCTCTTGTTCTTGTCGGCCATACCACGATGGTCTCAAAAACCTCGCGAAGCGTGGCGCCTGCTTGGGTGGCGGCGTTGGTACCGGCGCGGGATCGCGGTTGTCAAGCGCGTCCGTCAGCGGCTGTCACGCACGTGCGGCGGGCGTCTTCTTGCCGAGGTGATGCCGCGCGTCGATGAAGCGGACCGTGCCGGTCTTGGCACGCATCACGATCGACTGGGTCTCGCACCCATGCCCGACAAAGCGGACGCCACGAAGCATGTCTCCGGTGGTGACACCGGTCGCGGCGAAGAGGATG
>JBILLP010000289.1:0-5061 GCA_044376025.1 Bradymonadia bacterium | reverse complement strand
GCTGGGTCGACCACCTGTTGCCTGTAGGTGCGGTGGCAGCCCGTGCAGGTCGCGAGGGTCGCCGCATGCTCGCGGGTCACGCCGCCGACCTGTGGCAGCTCGACGCCGTCGCGGGATGGCAACGGGGTCGGTGGGCTGTCCGGCTTGAGGCTGAGAATCTGCTCTGGAGTCCGACCCCCGAAGGCCAGGCCTTCTTCGCGAGCCACTGGCCCGACGATGCCGCCCGCTCGTCGATCCCGACGGTGCAGACCTTTTATGCGCCAGGCTTCAACCTGCGCGCCACCGTGACCTTGGACTCGTAGCGGTGCGGCCTACGCCCCTGCCGCCGCCCACTCGGCGCGCCGCGCAGCCTGACGCCGTCATCGACCGACCACAGTGCGGCACGATGCCGCAGACTGTTCTCAGTTGATGGTGACGTCGAAGACAGCTCGCTCTGACGCGTCACCGGCACTCACGTCGACCCGAAGCTCCCAGTCGCCGGGCATGCTGATTCTCAGGTTGGTCACTTCAAACCTGCCCCCGCCGAGCGACGTCACCACGGGCGTTGTCGGCATGCCGTGGCCGTGCGCGGGCATCCAGCCGCTGACGGCCACGTCGAGCGCTTCGGGTAGCTCACCCGACGACGGCTCGACCTCCAAGGTCATCGAAAACGGACCTACCGCGATCGGATCGGGGTCCGACGTGTACCCCACCACAAAGGTGCCGCCGTCGGTCGGTGCTTGGTGAGCGGCCTCTGCTGATCCGCTGTCTCCGGCGTCGGCTCCCGTATCGCCCATGATCCCGCCGTCGCCCATCATCCCGCCCGAATCTTCGGTCTGTTGAGCCGTGTCCGAAGCATCGGCTGACGTGTCTGACGACGTGTCGGTGCGTTCCGAGGCATCGGCTGGCGAGGTCGCGGACTCGCTGCCGGCGTCTGCCGGGTTGTCTGAAGGCTCCGCGCAGGCCGCGATGGTCGAGAGCAGGAGCACGATGAGGCTGAGGCGATTGCGTCGATTCACGCGGATTCCGGGTCAGAAGGTGTCCACCAGCCCACGGTGAGGGCGAGCGCGCAGTAGCGGTCGAGGGCGAGCCGAAGCGCGTCGCGTTGGGGCTCAGGACACAGGTGCATGAGATGCTCGCAGGCCGTGGCGACCGGCTCGCGCCGGACGCGTGAGAGCAGGCGAGCGAGGACGGCGTCGGCGCGCTCGCGGCAGACACCGCCCTCGGCCCGCCATACCACAACGTGTGTGCCGTGCGGCATCCTGTCACGCCTGCGCAGCTCGTCGGCGTCGGCGACGGAGATGACGTCCCAGTCGAGGCGGAGCACCGAAAGTGATGGTGCCACCGCGACGCGTCCGTTGGGGTTGGCCTCTTCAACCCGACGGTGCGGCGTGATCCAGGGCGACCTGAAGGCGCGCCGTTCCGCCTCATCCACGGCGGCGGCCTGGGCGAGCAGCGACCACGGGGCATCGACCTCTCGCAGCAACGCACCGAATCTGTCTCGAGCGGGTCGCCCAACCAGCGAGTGATGCTCGCCGCCAGGGGTGGCGATACCATCGAGCGAGCGCCGCAACTCCGCGAAGAACCCATCGGCACAGTCAGCGAGGTCTGAGGTCACCGGCGGCGAGGCTGTCAGGTGCAGCGTGATGAGTCGATTGAAGGTCCAGTATCCTGTCACCGCAGCGGTGCGCCGAAACATGCCCTGCATGGCATCGAACAGGCGCATCCAGTATTGCTCGTGATAGAGCTTGAGGCGAGCGTCGGCCCCCGGGCCGTCGTTGATGACGCGCGCCACGATCCGGGCTCGCGCCTCGGCCTCTGAGCCAAATCGGCCGCCGTGCATTCCGAGGGGTGTACGGAGCAGCTCTGCGAAGTCCTGCTGCGTCACGACCCACCAGTCGGGTGGCGAGGCGCTCACGCCCTCACCTCGCGTGCTCGTTGGGCCTCTCGAGTGACCTCGTCGATGGGCGGAATTCGGTCGTCCCACTCGACCAAGGTTGGGAATGGACCCCCGATTCGCCACGCTTCTGCGTAGAGCTGCCACACCGCGGCGTCGACGACCTGGTCGTGGGTGTCGTGCAGCAATCCATCGGGACGCGTGGTGTGACCAGCGAGGTGGACATAGAAGACCCGCTCCCACGGGATGGCAGCGAGGTAGTCGCGCGGCTCCCATCCGTGGTTGACGCAGGTCACGAACACATTGTTGATGTCGAGCAGCAGCCCGCAATCGGCTTCTACGGCGACACGTCGGACAAACTCCCACTCGGGCATCTCATCGTGTGTGAATCGAAGGTAGGTGGAGGGATTCTCGAAACCGAACGGCAGGCCGACCGCGCCGGCGACAGCGCGAATTCGCGCAGCGACCCAAGGAACGAGCTCTGCCGAGCAGGCGACCGGCAGCAGGTCGTGGTGCCGTAGTCCGCCTGACCCCGTCCATGCGAGATGGTCCGTCACCCAAGGCATTCCGTGGCGCCGCGCGAGCTCTCCCACACGCGCCGCAAACGCCAGGTCGAGGCCATCGGTGCCCCCCAGGTTGAGGGAGATGCAGTGGCCAACGACCGGTGAGTGTGACGACACGCGCGCGAGGTGACGCCGTGGCAGATCCGAGGCGCCGACGAAATTCTCGGCGATGACCTCAAAGAAATCGATCCCGGGGCGTCGCTCCCTCAGGTCTGCGAAGTGAATGGGGCGAAGGCCGATTCCGACGGCGTCGCGCGCGATCTGCCGCATCATGACTCCTAGTCGCTCCCGCCGCCGGGTGGGTCTGGCACGAAGGTGTCACCGAAGGCGTACGACTCTCCTTCCAGCGGAAGCGACCGCATGTGGGCGATGACGGCGTCGATCTCGCGCAGCGACAACAGCTCGTAGTGGGCAGGCATGTTGTTGAAGCCGATGTCGCCGGGGCTGATGCCCGCGACGCCGAAGGCAATCGCCGACCTGAACCGATCGTCAGACCGGTCCAGGTAGGTCGCAACCGTCTGCTCGATGTCGAGGCCCGGCGCGACCAGCACCTTGAATGCTCCGTCGGTACCCGAGTGGCAGTTGGTGCAGCCAATCTCTTCGTAGGCGGCCTGCCCCGTGCGCCCACCGTCGTCGGCCGTCTCGGTGCAGCTCCATCCGGAGCAGTAGTTCACCCCTCGGCAGTCGTGGACAAACAGCTCGTTCCAGGGGTGCATGTGCATGCCCTTGCAGGCCCCGGTTCCCGAGCAGCTCGAGTGCGTCTGAATCACACCCGGGCGCGCGGAGCCATCGAGGCTCGCCGAGCGTTCGCAGGCGGCCGCGAACTCCTCGAACGAGATGACCCCGTCGTCGTCTGTGTCGAAGAGTCCAACCGCCTCGGCCCAGCGGTCGTCGCCCATCTGGGGCGCCTCGTTACCATCACAGTCTGAGTCCACGTCGTCGTAGGCACGCTCGCGCGCACCGGGGAAGACGAGGTCGTTGAGATCATTGCAGTCTCCGTCGGCAACGGTCACGCCGTCGCCGTCGATGTCGGTAGCTTCAGCCACCTGCGCGTCGCTTCCGTCGCAGTCCTGATCGATTCCGTCGCCGGCGACCTCGCGCGCGCCCGGGAAGGCGAGCCGATTGAGGTCGTCGCAGTCTCCGTCGGCGGCGGTCACGCCGTCGCCGTCGATGTCGGTCGACGACGAAGTCGATCCGTCGTCGTCGCAAGCGGCAAACGAGGCGGCGGCGAGGGCAATGGCGACGAGGTTGATGTGGTTTGTCATGGCTGGGCTCCACGGGGGTTGGGGGAGTGCTCTTGTACGGCGGCCGCTCGCCGATGACCATGCGACACGATGCCGCACGTCGTACGAGAGGCACCTCTGCCCGCACGTCAGCAAGTTGCCGCGTCGGCTCTTCGAAGGGATGATCCCGCGATCGCCCGACTTCGACACGAACACGTCGCTCGGCTTCCGGCGTCGAGGGCAACGGGCGCCGCGTGGGACGCCTGGCCCGTGTCCGAACCCGAACCCGGCGACCTCGCCGAGCTGATGCTGGCCGCCTACCGCGGCACGATTGACGACGAAGGTGAGGGGCCCGAAGAGCCCCGGCAGGCGATCCTGGCGACGAGGCGATCGCGCCCCTGACGCTCGCGACCAGCGCGATGACGGTCGGGTACACGCGGCCGACGCCCTAGGGGGCGGGCGCCGCGAGCGAGCGCGCACGGCGGAGGGCGTCGGCGGCGTCGGCAGCGCGACCGGCCGCCTGCAGCGCGCGAGCGAGGGTGTGCCACGCCCCGGTCGAGGGCTGCGCCGCGACCGCATACTCCGCCCAGGTGACAGCCTCGGCCGGCTTCTGGCGCACCAGCGCCCACTCCGACAGGCGGATCGCGCCCGCCGGGTCGTCGCTCGACAGCGCCAGCCACGCCTCGAGCTCGCGGGCGGCGGCCGACGCCGGTGGCAGCGTCGTCCGGGTCGACCAGGCGGCGGCGAGGCGCACCAGCCGTGTGGGGTCTTCGCGCAGTGCCACCAGGCGCGGGCGTGCCTCCGCGGTGCCGGCGAGCGCCCGCGCCGCGGCGGCCCTGACGACGGGCGCCGGGTCATCGAGCAGGCGCATCGCTGCGGCAACGGTGGCGGGTCCGCGAAAGGCGCCCACCCACGAGGCGCGCCATGCGTCGTTGGGCTCGGACTCGAGCCAGCGGGCAAGCTCGGCCGCCTCCGCGGTCCCGACAGAGGGGCTCGCGGCGAGGCGTGTCCAGAGCTCTGCGCGCCGCCACGCGAGCCGCTGTGTGCGCGCGGGGTACCAGCGCCCGAGTGCCTCGACGGCCCACGACGTGTCACGCTCGGTGTGGCAGCCGGTGCATGGGTCGTTTCCGGGGGGAGCCCACTCGGGCATCGGGACACCGAACTGGTGATCACGCCGCCGGTCGCGCTGCATGTAGGTTCGCTCGGGCATGTGGCACGACACGCAGCGGTCGGCCACGGTGCCGGCGGCGTGGCGGCTGTGCCCGGGATCGATGCGGCGAGCGGCTCCCCGCGCGCGTGGCACGGCACGCAGCTCGCCGCGCCGGCCGCGCGCGCATCGAAGCCGGCACCGTGAGGGCCGATGTCGCCGTGGCAGGCGGCGCACCCGACCCCCGCCGCG
>JBILLP010000288.1:0-5070 GCA_044376025.1 Bradymonadia bacterium | reverse complement strand
GAGGCCTGCAGCTCCATCGCGCGCTGCATCGAATCCGACGGCCTGATGTCCTGGATCTCGACCGACTTCACCGTCAGGCCCCAGTCATGCACGTCATCGGCGATGCTCTCCCGCAGGCGAGCCTTGATCATGTCGCGTGACGAGAGCGCCTGGTCGAGCTCCATCTCGCCGACGATCGAGCGCAGCGTGGTCATTATCAGGTTGCGGATTGCCTCGGTGTAGCTCGTGACGCCGTACACCGCCTTCACCGGGTCGGTGACCTTCACGAAGGCGATGGCGTTGGCGAGGATCACCGCGTTGTCGCGGGTGATGACCTCCTGCTGCTGCACATCGAGGATCATGTCCTTGGTGGTGACCTTGTAGGACACCGCGTCGAGGTAGGGCACGATCACCGAGAGGCCCGGCTTGAGCGTCATGTGGTACCGGCCGAGCCGCTCCACGATCCACTCCTGCCCCTGCGGCACGATCCGGATGCCCTTCGCGAGCGTGACGAACACGAATACGAACAGCACGGCAAAGACAAAGGCCATTCCACCCATCACACGACTCCTGGCTGGTGACTCGCTGAACTCACGAAACCCTGGCGACGAGGAGCACGTTGCCCTCGACGGCGATCACGCGCACCCGCTCGCCGGGGCGCAGCTCGACGTCGGCCGTGCAGGCCCACTCCTCGTTGCCGACGACCGGCTTCTGGAACCTCACCGTCCCACGGCCCGACGCGCCCACGGGGAGCGCGATCATGCCGATCTCGCCCACCGCCGCATCGGACTGCCCGACCCGCGGCGCGGGCGCAGGCCTGAAGACCTTGAACCAGAGCACACAGAAGAGCAGCGACAGCGCCGTCCAGAGCGCGAGCTGTGCCGCGATGCCGAGCGGCAGCGCGACCAGCACCAGCCCGACGAGCACCGCACCCGCCCCGAACCAGATGAGGATGAAGGCCGGAAGCTGCATCTCCGCGATGCCGAGCAGCAGACCTAGCACGATCCAGTGCCACCAGAGCGGTGACGACATGAGAACCTCCGCATCGTAGACGGGACGGGGGCGACGTGACGCCCGGTACAGCACTCGAGTCGTGGCGTTACGTCGCGGGCGCGTCGACCGCAACCACCGCGTCCTCGGCATCGGCGGCCGCGTAGAGCACGCGGTCGAGCCGGTTGTAGTCCTGCAGGGTCGCCGTCTGCGCGAACCCCGCCTCGCGAGCCAGCTCGCGGCAGGCGGGCCCCTGCAGGTCGCCATGCTCCATCCAGAGCCGGCCGCCTGGCGCAAGCACCGCGCGCGCCTCGGGCAGCAGGCGGCGCACGACGTCGAGCCCGTCGTCGCCGGCGTAGAGCGCCGCGCCTGGCTCCCAGAGCCTGACGTCCGGGTCCATCCGGTCGCCCTCGCCGGTGCCGACATAGGGCGGGTTGCTCACGACGATGTCGACCCTCGAGCCCCGCGCCAGCAGCGGCTGGAGCAGGTCACCCTGCACGAGGCGCACGCGGTCGCGGACCCCGAGCTGCTCCGCATTGGCCGACGCGACCTCGAGCGCAGCCGGCGAGCTGTCGATCGCCACGACCGTGGCCGCCGGCAGCTCGTGCGCCAGCGAGATCGCCAGGCAGCCCGACCCCGTGCCGACATCGACGATCCGCCACGCCCGCTCCCGGTCGGCCGCGACGGCCGCGAGCACGAGCTCGACCAGCCGCTCGGTCTCGGGACGCGGGATCAGCACGCGGCGGTCCACCTTGAAGTCGAGCTTCCAGAAGCCCTTGGTGCCGACGATGTAGGCGACCGGCTCCCTCGCCGCACGCCGGCGGACCAGCTCGCGGTAGGCATCGACCTCTGCGGGGATCATCGGGCGGTCGAGGTCCATGTAGAGCTGCGTGCGCGACAGGTGGAGCACCTCGGCAAGCAGCAGCTCGGCGTCGCGCCGCGCCGCCGGCACGCCCCGCTGCGTCAAGAAGGTCGTCGAGGCCCTGACAAAGTCGCGGGCGGTCCGGGGAGCGGTAGGCGATGCACTCATGGGCGGCTCTTGGCATACCTCTGCCACTGCGCGCAACGGGGCCTCCCGCGCCAGACCGCGCGCCGCTTGACCGTCGCGCCCGTGCCGCCTACACGCCGCCGGCCTGCAACCGAGGCCTCGCGGGGCCGCATCGCACGACATCAGGGAGCCGAACCATGTCAGACAAGAAGCCGGTCTGGGTCGACGAGAGTGCCCACGCGATCCTCAAGGAATACGCCAAGCTGACCAAGGAGCCGATGGTCGAGGTCGCCAGCCGGCTCGTGCTCGACCACCTCGGCGATCTCGACCCCAACGCCGGCCTCAGCGCCGCGTCGGAGCCCCGCGCCGCCACGATCCCCGCGCCCGAGCCCGACAAGCGCGCCAGCCTCGCGACCCCGGCCGCGCCGCCCCGGCCCCGCCCCACCCGCACCGAACTCGACGGCACCCGCTTCCTTGGCGGCGTCTGGCTCGTCTGACCTCTCACCCTCGGGTCCTCCCATGAGCAACGACACCAAGAAGCCCGTCTGGATCTCGACCGAGGCCCACGAGGCGCTCCGTTCCTACTGTGACAAGACCGGCCGCACCCAGGTCGACGTCGTCAGCGAGCTCCTCCAGCGGTTCCTCAAGCCGCAGGTCGACGCGGCCCGCAAGGCCAAGTAGCCGCCATGGCACAGGCCTTCACCCCCCGCATCGGCGTGGGACCCTTCACGAAGGCGCTCGTCCTCGAGTCTCCCGACCCGTCGCTCGACCAGCACCTCGCGGCCCTCGGGATCGAGGCCTTCAGGCCACACATCACGCCGACCAACGACGCCGAGCTGATCGCGCTGCTCGCGCAGGCGCCCTACGACCTCATCTTCAAGCGGTCGCGCGTCCAGATCACCCCCGACGTCCTCGACGCCGCCCCGCACCTCTTCGCCGTCGTGCTCTGCTGCATCGGCGACGACTCCGTCGACAAGCGCGCCTGCGCGGAGCGGGGCATCCTGGTCATCAACGACCCGATCTCGAACGGCCGCTCGGTCGCGGAGCTCGTCATCGGCGAGATCATCATGCTCTCGCGACGCATCTTCAACGCCGTCGACGAGACCCGCGCCCACCGCTTCGTCAAGGCGCAGGACCGGCGGTACGAGGTCCAGGGTAAGACGCTCGGGCTGCTCGGGCTCGGCGCCATCGGCAAGCAGGTCGCCCAGCTCGGCCAGGCCCTGGGCATGCGCATCGTCTTTCACGACAACCGCGACGTCGCGCGCGAGGTCGGAGAGACCATGGGGTGGCACTACGCACCCAGCCTTCGCGACCTCTTCGTCGCGGCCGACATCGTCTCGGCCCACATCTCCGCCACCGACTACCGCGGCCGCAGCAACGAGGGGCTGCTCACCAGCGAGCACTTCGCCGCCTTCGCCGAGAAGGACCACGACAGCCCGCGCATCTTCATCAATGCCGCGCGCGGCCAGATCCACACCGCAGAGGCGCTGCTCGAGGCCGTCGACAAGCAGTGGGTCGGGGCGGCCATGGTCGATGTCTTCCCGACCGAGCCGAGCGACAAGAATGACCCCTGGGTCAATCCCTACGCCGGCAGCGACCGCATCTTCGCCACGCCGCACATCGGCGCCGCCACCCTCGAGGCGCAGCCCCGCATCGCCCAGCACGTCGCGACCACCACGCAGCGGCTGAGCACCCACGGACGCCTGCGGAACTGCGTCTTCGGGCCCAAGCACCTCGTCGGCATCGAGGATGACGACGTCGAGCACATCATGACCGTGGTCCACGCCGACACCCGCGGCACCAAGAAGGCGATCGACGACGCCATCTTCGCCGCGGGCGCCAGCAACCTCGTCAGCGAGCACCGCGACTTCAACGAGTACGGCATCGCCTACGAGGTCATCGCCATCGACCATCCGCTCAGCGAGGCACAGCTCGAGCAGCTTGCCCGCGACGCCGCCAAGCTCACCGGCGACCCGACCGCCATCCGGGCGATCCGCCAGATCCGGGTCGAGCACGGCTGACCCCGACGCCCCGCGTCTCGCAGGGGCTTGTCGGGCGGCGGTCGAGCACCCAGACTCCGGCCCGCCAGCTCACCGCCGCCTCACACCCGGAGAGTCGCCCCATGGCCCGCATTGCCATCGTCACCGGAGCCTCCGTCGGGCTCGGCCGCGAGTACGCCCTGCAGATCGACCAGCGCCACGACGTCGATGAGGTCTGGCTGCTCGCCCGGCGCGGCGACCTCCTCGGCGTGGTCGCCGCAGAGCTCACCCACACACGCGGTCGCTGCTTTGCCGTCGACCTGACCGACAACGGCTCGATGCAGCCCTTCTGGCAGGCGCTCGAGGCAGAACGGCCCGAGGTGCTCTGGCTCGTCAACAACGCCGGCTACGGCAAGATGGCCCCCTTCGAGCAGACCGACCTCGGCGCCACGCTCGGCATGGTCGACCTCAACATCCGAGCGCTCGTCGAGCTGACCCACCGTGTGCTCCCCTACTGCCCGCGCGGGGCACACATCCTGCAGATCGGCAGCTCCGCCGGCTGGAAGCCCATGCCCAACTTCGCCGTGTACGCGGCGACCAAGGCATTCGTGAACAGCTTCTCGACCGCGCTGCACCACGAGCTCGCCGACCGAGGCATCACCGTGACGGCGGTCTGCCCCGGCCCCGTCGCCACCGAATTCTTCAAGGTCGCCTCGGGTCGCGACGTCGCCGCGCCCAAGGGTGTCCCCGCGGCCGATCCGCGCGACGTTGTGCGCGAGTCGCTTCGCGATGCCTCACGCGGCCGCGCCCGGTCGGTCCACGGGGCGCTGATCAAGCTCTACGACCTCGCGGCACCGCTGCTGCCGACCCACGTCGTCGCCTGGACCGTCAAGCGGACCAAGCTGTGACACACGGCCAGCCCCGGGTCGGCTCGCTCCGGTGGGGCGCGCCGCTGCTGGCGGCGCTGCCGGCCTGCCACGGCTGCCTGGCCGGCGTGTCGTTGGGTGAGACGCAACGCGGGGCGCTGCCCAGCCCTTGGCCGGTCGGCGTCTGCGCGGAGTACGGCGACGCGGTCGCGCACGGGAGCCTGCCCGACGCCGTCGTCGAGGCGTCGGGGCTGTCGTCGAGTGCGTG